>CAZMAE010000144.1:0-22863 GCA_964564205.1 uncultured Odoribacter sp.
CTTTTGCCTTCACCCATTTTCCCTCCTCAGGAATAGGGGCCGGCCCATGGTTAGGACCTTTTTTGACAACACACATGTGTTGTACTTCCTGTGAATATACCATTTTTATCGCTTTTATAGATTAATATATTGCTAATCGACGACACTGTTTAGCGCACAAACCTGACAAAGATAAGTTTTTCACTGAAATAAAAAAAGAACAGAACAAACATATAATTGTGCATACGATTGAGAAAAAACGAAAAAAAGGTATACAAGTATACACCGTCGTTACAGGAATGTCCAGCGACATCCCGGCAATGACGGTGTTACGACACGATGTAAACCAATCTCTGGTTCAACCTTCCTTTACCCTGTTGTCTCAGGATATATTCCGGATAAAGTCCGTAACAATCCTTACCGGGAATGCTGATGCCGCTGAAATAAAGAAACAATCCACAACAGGATCACCGCTCCGACAAAAGCGACAATCAGATTGGCAATAATACCGCCTGTGGAATGCAATCCGATTAAACTGAAAAGCCATCCTCCCAGAAGACTGCCGGCAATTCCCACCAGGAAATTTACGAGCAGTCCGAAGCCGCCGCCTTTCATCACTCTGCCTGCCGCCCAACCGGCTACGATTCCGATAATTATAAACCATAAAAATGACATACTACATTGATTTAATGTGGTTAAACTTTTCTGTTTTTTACACCGGATGAAGGGAAAAGGTTACAATAATCCGCCAAGACCGTCACAAAACATTATTATTCCTGCTTACGTACACCATCGAAAAACGACAACATAATACGTATCCGCAAAGCAGGAGAAGGCAACGGCCGCTCAGCACCGTCCTTCCACAAAAGCACGAATAAATGCAATCGTCCGCTCAACACCGTAACGGGAAGAATTGATACAGAGATCATAAGATCCGGCTGCCCCCCACACCTTATCGGTATAGTAATTATAATAAGAAGCCCGGGATTTATCTGCCTTCCGGATAAACTCCGCAGCTTCTCTTTCATCTGTCCGATTATATTCCATCGTCCGCCGGATGCGGTCCTCCGTGTTGGCGCTGATAAAAACACTGAAACAATTTTTCTCTTCCCTCAGAATATAATCTGCACAACGTCCCACCAAAACACAGGAACCTTCGGCAGCTACCTTACGGATAACATCCGACTGGATTTGAAACAAGGATTCGTTGGAAAGGTAATCGCTGCTTTGAAAAACAGCATTGTTCATGGTAAATCCCATCGCCAGGGATTTCAGCAAACTCCCTGAGTTTCTTTCGTCCGCTTTCTCGAAAAATTCCCCGCAGATGCCGCTTTCTTTCGAAGCCAGGTTTATCAGTTCCTTATCATAATAGGCTATTCCCATCTGTTCTGCCAATTTTTTACCGATAGTCCGTCCTCCGCTCCCCAATTGCCGTCCTATCGTTACGATGACCTTTTCCATATTCTTTCGATTTTAAATTTCACCTTTAGGCTAACCTTTTACAAAGCTATCGAATCTTTCGCATTGTCCAATCCCCCGGATTTAAATTTCTTCAATTGCCACCCCAACATCATCCCTGTGGTGATCGTTGCCAAGGCGTCTGCAACGGGAAAGCTTCCCCAAACACCGTCAGGACCATAATAAACGGGAAGAATAAATAAACAGGGAATCAGAAATATCAACTGACGGGTCAAAGACAAAAAGATCGCTTTTCCAGCCATACCGACAGACTGGAAGAAACTGGTCGAAACCATTTGAAAGCCGATTACCGGCAACATCAGCAGGATAATCCTCATCCCATGCTCAGCCAAATCAATCAATGCCTCGTCGGTGGTAAACAGGCGGATGATCGTCCGGGGAAAAATCTGACAAACCAGAAATCCTGCCGTAGTCACCGTCGTGCCGCACAAAATAGTATACTTCAAAATCCGGAACACCCTTGCCGTTTGCCTGGCTCCGAAATTATACCCTGCAATAGGTTGCATGCCCTGATTAAATCCCATCACAATCATGATGAAAAGAAAAACTACACGGTTGATGATCCCGTAAGCGCCGATATACATATCTCCCCCATGGTCTTTAAGTCCGTTATTCACGAGCATGACCACCAAACAACTGCAAATGTTCATCAGGAAAGGCGACAGGCCTATTGCCAGCATACTGATAATGATGTGCCATCTGATATTAAACATATCCCGTTGAAAACGGATAAAACTCTTCCGGTTCGAAAAATGCATCAGCACTCCCACCAGGGCCAGTAACTGAGCGCAGATTGTTCCCAAAGCCGCCCCCTGGATTCCCATATCCAACACAAAAATAAACAGAGCATTCAGCACTCCGTTGACGGCCACTGCAAACAAAGTGGCAGCCATGGCCCTCCGGGGATAACCGGAAGCACGCATCACCTCATTCAATCCCATATAAATATGAGTGATCAGATTGCCGTACAATATCACTTTCATATAATCCCTGGCATAAGGCAAAGTTTCGGCACTCGCTCCGAAAAAATAAAGAATAGGATCCAAAAAAATCAGGCAAACCGTCATAAAAGCCAAGCCGATCAAGCCATTCAGCAAAAGCACGTTGCCCAGAACCGCTTCAGCACTTTTCAAATCCTTCTGCCCCATCTTTACCGACACCAGAGTCGAAGCCCCTACTCCTACCAACGATCCGAAAGCAGCGGCCAGATTGATGAAAGGGAAAGTGACGGCCAGTCCGGCTATCGCCAACGGTCCCACACCGTGTCCGATAAAAATACTGTCCATCATATTATAGAGCGAAGCAGCCGTCATGGCAACAATAGCCGGCACGGCATAACGCACCAATAATTTACGGATATCCTCCGTTCCTAAAGTCAGAGGAGTTGGTCCTGTCATAAAATAATTTTTAACTCCGATTAAAATTTACTTGTAAAAAGCTATCCTGCACCTGTTTCCGATGGGGCCCTCAAGCGATTCGCTTTTTCCCGGCATCAGCAGGCATCAGCCGTTATCCCGGTCTATCAGTTCACGCAGAGCTGCAATAGCCTCATCTTCAGGTATGGCAGCACGTACCATTTGTTTCCCCTTGTACAAATTCACTTTTCCGTTACCGGCACCGACATAGCCGTAATCGGCATCCCCCATCTCTCCAGGTCCGTTCACCACACATCCCATCACGGCAATCTTCAGGTTGCTCCGTTCGCTGAAGGTCTGTTTCACTTTAGCAACAGCTCTCTGCAAATCAAACAACGTGCGTCCGCAGCCCGGACAACTGATGAATTCAGCCTTATAACGCCTTACCCCTGCCGACTGCAATATATTCCGGCTGAGTTCCGCCGCATATTCTTTATCCCGCAGCCCGGGAGTGCTCAACCAGATACCGTCCGGCAAGCGATCCAGGAATAATCCCCCCAACTGAGAAGCCGCCACCAAGGCAAGATGTTCCCTCTCTTCTCCTTCAAGCACCAAGCGAATAAACACCCGGTTGCCCACCCCATATTTCTTCAACCACGCAAAAGCTTTCCGATAGGACTGATAACGGGCCCCGAAATTCAACACCAGCACAACGTTCTCATTCTGCTTTAACCGGTCCGTCAGCGCTTCCCCCAACTCATCCAAAGACGTGATTTGCACAAAAAGCCGCTGTCCTTCCGGGAAATCTTTTCCGGAAAGAAAATCAGCTGCCATAAGGAAAGGACAAGTCCGTTCCCGGTAAACCCAGTCTCCGGTCCATACTGCGACCGGTACGATCACTTCCATGGTCTCCGGCAATTGTTCCAGCCAGGGACCAGTTACCTCCGTATAGATCAGTTCCGAAGCTTTCGGATTCCATTGCCCGGCTTTTCCTGTTGTCTGCCCCCCGAAGCCCAGGCGATCCCAATCTTCAGGTTCCGGATGTTTCAAATGGGAAAGATCCGCCACCACCAAAGGTTTCGTGCATTTTCCCCTCAAACCATAATTATCAGGATCATAGTCCGGGCAATTGCATATCCGCACCAACTCTTCCGCCACCGGAATTTCCGCTTCAGGAGCCTCGGTCAAAGATACCCGTATAGTGTCGCCTATACCTTCATTCAATAGCGTACCGATCCCCACCGCCGAACGAATCCTTCCATCTTCCCCTTCTCCGGCCTCCGTAACCCCTAAATGCAAAGGATAGGCCATATTTTCTTTTTCCATTTTCCAGACCAGCAAACGCACAGCATCCACCATCACCCGGCAGTCACTGGATTTCAGGGAGATCACCACATTGCCGAACTCTTTCATCCTGCACACCCGCAAATACTCCATGGTTGCTTCTACCATTCCTTCGGGCGTATCTCCATAACGGCTCATGATGCGGTCGGAAAGCGACCCATGATTGGTGCCGATGCGGACAGCCGTTCCGTGTGCTTTGCATACATCCAGAAATTCTCCGAACTTCGCAGCCAGCAATTTCAATTCAGCAGCATACTCTTCTTCTGTATAAGTGACTTGCTTGAAAGTTGCCCGTTTATCGATAAAATTACCCGGATTAATCCTTACTTTTTCTACATAACGCGCAGCCACCATGGCAGCTTCGCGGATGAAATGAATATCTGCCGACAACGGCACAGCATATCCTCTGTCCCGCAAAGCGGCATGGATGTACTTCAAATTCTCCGCCTCCTTTACGCCAGGAGCCGTTATGCGGACCAATTTCCCTCCCGCCTCTATGATACGGACAGCTTGTTCCACACAAGCCACAGTATCCAGCGTCGGAGTATTCAGCATGGACTGAACCATTACCGGGTCGTCCGAAGAAAGCCGGAGCTGCCCGATTTTTACCGAAGTTGTTTTTCTGCGCATATTTTCATTATATTAAATCCTCCCACAGCCGGGAAACGTCTTCCACTCCCCGTTCATCACGGAGACAAAGATACGACAGAGTTGCCAAGATGCAAAGATCCGGAGTCAGATTGTTGCTGAACCGTTCCGCCGCGACCGGAATAATGTGGTAAAAAACAGGAAATTATTTGGTTCTCTTGCTTTTTCCTTGCTATAAATCACTATAATCATGACAAAAATTAATTTCGGCGGGAGAAAAGAACACCTGAATCCCGGCAGAAGGGCAAATCAGGAATCCTTCCGGCGAAAATTACGCCGAAACCCAAGAAGGCTGAAAACGATACAAGTCCTACGGATCGCTTTTAAACGATTATTCCGGCAAGAATGTGATATATTCCACCGGCAAGCAATGAAATAAATTGTAATTTTCCTTACCTTTACGCTCCGATTCAAATATTTATCAAATCTAAGCTATGGAAAATCAATTGATCCTATATAACACGCTCTCGCGCAGGAAAGAAGTGTTCGAACCCTTAAATCCGCCTTTCGTCGGCCTTTACGTATGCGGACCGACCGTATACGGCGATGCCCATTTAGGGCATGCCCGCCCTGCCATCACATTCGATGTGGTATTTCGTTATCTGAAATACCTGGGATATAAAGTGCGGTACGTTCGCAATATCACCGATGTAGGCCATTTAACCAACGACAGCGACGACGGAGAAGACAAAATTGAAAAAAAGGCAAAGCTCGACCAGCTGGAACCCATGGAAATCGTACAGTTTTACACCAACCGCTACCACAAAAACATGGAACAGCTCAATACGCTTCCGCCAAGCATCGAGCCCCATGCTTCGGGGCATATCATCGAACAGGAAGAACTGGTAAAAAAAATCCTGAACAACGGCTTTGCTTACGAAAGTGACGGAAGCATATATTTCGACGTAGAGGCATATAACAAGAAATACGACTACGGCAAATTGTCCGGCCGCCGGGTAGAAGAGTTGTACGCCAACACCCGTCAACTGGACGGACAGCAAGAAAAAAGGAATCCTGCCGATTTTGCCTTATGGAAAAAAGCCACACCAGAACATATCATGCGATGGCCTTCCCCCTGGAGCGACGGTTTTCCCGGCTGGCACCTGGAATGCTCATGCATGAGTCAGAAATACCTGGGCGACCGTTTTGACATCCATGGCGGAGGTCTGGATCTGCAATTTCCCCACCACGAATGCGAAATCGCACAAAGCACCGCAGCCTACGGCCATGAAGCTGTAAAATATTGGATGCACAATAATATGATTACCATTAACGGCCAGAAAATGGGTAAATCCCTGGGCAATTTCATCACCCTCGACCAACTATTCTCAGGAGAAAACGATGTACTGGAGCAGGCATATTCCCCTATGACAGTCCGCTTTTTCATCCTGCAGGCCCACTACCGGAGTCCGCTGGACTTTTCCAACGAAGCCCTGAAAGCCGCCCAAAAAGGTCTTGAACGTCTGATGGCCGCCATGGAAACATTGTCAAAAATCAAACCTTCCGCCGAAAATACCGTTGATACAGACGAATTGAGCCGTAAATGCCGGGAGGCCATCAATGACGATTTGAACACACCGACATTGATCTCTCATCTTTTTGAGGGAGTGAAGACGATCAATTCACTGATTGCCGGACACGAAAAAATCGACGAGGCAAATCTCGCCCGGCTGAAAAAGCTTTACCGGGAATATGTCTTTGACATTCTGGGCCTGAAGGCCGAAAGTGAATCCGTGAGCAGGGATCACGAAGTTCTGGGAAAAGTATTGGATATGGTCATGTCCATCCGCACTGAAGCCAAGCAAAAAAAAGACTGGGCTACTTCGGACAAGATCCGGGACGAACTGAAAGCAGCAGGTGTCAACGTCAAGGACACCAAAGACGGATATGAATGGGAACTTTCGGAAAAGTGATCCCCGGAGCAAGCAAAAACCAACAAGCGATGAAAAGTATGCTTACTTATTTTTACTATCTCCTAGGCATAGTTTTATGTTGTTCATGCGGCAGCAACAGCGCCCGGAAAGCGGAAAAACGGACGGCAGGGACAGCTGTTTCCGCACCTGTTGTCCGGGAAGCAGCCTACGTCAACAGTTTGAAAATCATTTCGCCCGAAAAAAACCGGATGTATAGTTTCGGAGATCAGCTTGACATCCGTTTCGATGCCAAAAACCGTTTCCCCGTGGATTCGTCCGAAATCTTCATCAACGGACACTCCGTAGGAAAACTGGGGAAAGACGAAAAAAGCTTTTCCTGGCGCTTGCCTGAAGGGAAAGCAGGCACCTATACGCTGAAAATCGCCTGCTGGCATCCCGGCAATAAGAAAGGGACAATTTCCCAGCACTTTATTGTCAAACCTGCTCAGGCCCCGGAAAAATACGGATACGAGATTGTCAGGACATATCCTCACGATAAAAAAGCTTACACACAAGGTCTGCTTTACCATGATGGCTATATGTACGAAGGGACAGGCCAATACGGGGAATCCTCGATCCGGAAAACAGATATGAATACCGGGAAAATCGTATCGGTGCTGAACATCGACAATCAATTGTTCGGAGAAGGCATCACCATATACAAAGACAAGATCTATCAAATCACCTGGAGATCCCGCAAAGGCTTTGTCTATGACCTGAAAACCTTTTCCCCGGAGTCCAGCTTCCGGTATAATTCCGAAGGCTGGGGCATCACCACAGCCGGAGACCGTCTGATCATGAGTGACGGAAGCCATAAACTATACCACATTGCCCCTTCCACGTTTAACATCATAAAAGAAACCGAAGTTTATGATCAACAAGGAGAAGTTACCCAACTGAACGAACTGGAGTATATCGATGGCTGGGTTTGGGCAAACATCTGGCTGACGGACAGGATCGTAGCCATCGATCCCGAAACCGGAGTCGTAAAAGCAGAACTGGACATGAGCCATTTACTTTCGTCGGCCGAAAGGCGCTCGCTCGATGATAAAGACGACGTGTTAAACGGAATTGCCTGGAATCCCGAAAAGAAAACCTTTTATCTCACCGGCAAAAGGTGGCCCAAGTTATTTGAAATCAAGATTACCGGTGCGGACCGGTAATCAACCCGCCTCTCTTGCAGACTCCAATTGGCGGAAAAACTAAAATAATCAAACGATGATATGGACGTAAAAATCGAAGAATCCTGGAAAAACCTGTTAAAAGATGAATTTGAAAAACCTTATTTTTCAGAGTTAATCGCATTTGTGAAAAACGAATATGCCCATAACCGGATATTTCCGCCGGGGAAACTGATTTTCAACGCTTTCAATCATTGCAGTGTAGACAACACCAAAGTCGTCATTCTGGGACAAGACCCTTATCATGGTCCGGGCCAGGCTCACGGTCTGTGTTTTTCCGTCCCCGAAGGCATCGAGCAACCCCCTTCCTTGCAGAATATATTCAAAGAAATTCAGAATGACCTTGGCATTCCCCTTCCGGCATCCGGAAATCTGGAACGCTGGTCAGACCAGGGAGTATTGCTCCTGAATGCCACCTTAACGGTCAGGGCCCATCAGGCAGGTTCCCATCAAAACAAAGGCTGGGAAACTTTTACGGATGCAGTTATCCGGTTGCTGGCCGGGCAAAAAGAACATTTGGTGTTTTTACTATGGGGATCCTATGCCCAGAAAAAAGGAGCCTTCATTGACGACCACAAACATCTGGTTCTCAAATGCGTCCACCCCTCCCCGCTGTCGGCAAACCGTGGCGGATGGTTCGGCAACCATCAGTTCAGCCGCACCAATCAATATCTAAAAGAACACGGACTGTCCCCCATCGAATGGTAGAGAAGGTTAATGATTATAGTCCGCAAATCATAAATTAAACATTGAATTCTCTCTCCATCATGCTATTTTTAGGCGATAATTCATTATTTTTGAAATCAAATATAACAACAAAGACACAAGCTATGGTTAACTACAAAGACTTAGGACTGGTGAATACCAGAGAAATGTTCAAAAAAGCGATGGACGGAAAGTATGCCATTGCTGCTTTCAATTTCAACAACATGGAACAAATGCAGGCCATCATCCAGGCTGCTGTTGAATGTAAATCACCGGTAATCCTCCAGGTTTCCAGCGGTGCCCGGAAATATGCCAATCAAACTATTCTCCGCTATATGGCTCAGGGGGCCGTTGAATATGCCAAAGAATTAGGCAAAAATATTCCCATCACCCTGCACCTCGACCATGGCGACAGTTTTGAACTTTGCAAGAGTTGTATCGACATGGGCTTTTCCTCCGTCATGATCGACGGCTCACACCTGCCCTATGACGAAAATGTTGCCCTGACGAAAAAAGTAGTGGAATATGCCCACCAGTTCGACGTAACGGTAGAAGGAGAATTAGGCGTTCTGGCCGGTATCGAAGACGAGGTTCAGGCAGAACACCACACTTACACCCGTCCGGAAGAAGTAGAAGATTTCGTCAGGAAAACAGGAGTGGATTCGTTAGCCATTTCCATCGGCACTTCGCACGGAGCCAACAAATTCAAACCGGAACAATGCACTCGCAATGCCGACGGCATATTGGTGCCTCCACCCTTGCGTTTCGACATTCTGAAAGAAATTGAAAAACGCATCCCGGGCTTCCCCATTGTCCTGCACGGTTCTTCTTCAGTACCCCAGGATAAGGTAGCCATCATCAACAAATATGGCGGTGCACTGAAAGACGCCATCGGCATCCCCGAAGATCAGTTACGCGAAGCTGCCAAATCAGCCGTTTGTAAAATTAACATCGACTCTGACGGACGTCTGGCCATGACGGCTGCCATACGCGAGATTTTTGCCACCAAACCGGCCGAATTCGATCCCCGCAAATACCTCGGACCTGCCCGCGATTCTCTGCGCGAACTTTACAAACACAAATTAATCCATGTATTAGGCAGCGCCAATACGGTAGAATAAAAAAAATGGGAGTGCGTCTTCGAGACGCATCTGTTTAGTCAGGCTCATTTCCGTTGCAAAACAGGAATGAGCCATTTTATTTCCCCGGAGAGCGGAGGGAAACTCATCAATCCATAGACAAATAGATAGATAAACATTGCTACAATTGTCTCCAGTGCGGAGTCAACACGTACTCCAGTGTGGAGTAAGCACGTACTCCGGTGCGGAGTAAGCACGTACTCCGGTGTGGAGTAAGCACGTACTCCACCTCGGAGACAAACATTCAATCCTTAACGTTCCGGTTCGTTTTCTGCCACCGGAACGTTGAACACCTTCATAACTTTGAAATTTCCTCGTGTTTTTAAATGAAAAGCCGTGAGATCATTCCGGAAATTTCAAGCTTACCCGGACTCTTTGCCAGGCAAAACTTCATTTGCACACGTTTTCAACGATTTATCTTCATTTTCAATTCCACTTTTTTCATTCTCCATAATTTATTGTAATTTTGTTCTCCTAAAAATTACTACGAACAATGCGGAAACTAAGAAACATCGCCATTATTGCACATGTTGACCACGGTAAAACAACCCTCGTGGACAAAATGATCTTGCAAGGCAAACAGTTCAGAGAGAACGAAAAACAAAGCGGAGACCTTATACTAGACAATAACGATCAAGAACGGGAAAGAGGTATTACTATTCTTGCCAAAAATGTTTCCGTCCGATATAAAGACTATAAAATAAATATTATCGATACCCCGGGACACTCTGACTTCGGAGGGGAAGTGGAAAGGGTGCTGAACATGGCTGACGGTGTTTTACTGCTGGTGGATGCTTTTGAAGGCACCATGCCCCAAACCCGTTTTGTGCTTCAAAAAGCACTGGGACTCGGCAAAAAAGCCATCGTAGTGGTAAACAAAGTGGACAAACCCAATTGCCGTCCCGACGAGGTGCAAGAAGAGGTTTTCGATCTGATGTTTTCCCTGGGAGCCAGTGAAGAACAATTGGACTTCAAGACTATTTACGGGAGTGCAAAACAAGGGTGGATGTCCACCGACTGGCAACATCCTACAGAAAGTATCACCCCTTTGCTGGACGCCATCCTCGAAGATATTCCCGAGCCCGAAGCCACTGAAGGCACCCCTCAGATGATGATTACTTCCCTGGAGTATTCCTCCTACATCGGCCGCATCGCTATCGGGAAACTGACCCGCGGCAAACTGAAAGCGGGCATGCCGGTTACCCTTTGTAAACGCGACGGGACTACCCAGCTGAAAAGCAGAATCAAAGATCTGATGCTTTTTGAAGGTCTGGAAAAACAAAAAGTCGACGAAGTGGAAGCAGGTGAAATCTGCGCGATCGTCGGAATCGAAGGCTTTGAAATCGGCGATACCATAGCAGATTTCGAAAATCCGGAAGCACTGCCTCCCATTATGATCGACGAACCGACCATGAGCATGCTGTTTACCATCAACAATTCGCCATTTTTCGGCAAAGACGGTAAATATGTAACTTCCCGTCACATCAAAGACCGCCTGGACAAGGAATTGGAAAAGAACCTGGCTTTACGCGTAGAACCGGGATTAGGCGCGGACTCTTTCATTGTATACGGACGGGGAGTGCTTCATTTAAGCGTATTGATCGAAACCATGCGCAGAGAAGGTTATGAGCTGCAGGTGGGACAACCCAAGGTGATCATCAAAGAAATCAACGGAGAAAAATGTGAACCCGTAGAAGAATTAACCATCGATATACCGGAGGAATTCTCAGGCAAAGCCATCGAGATGGTAACCAAAAGAAAAGGAATCCTCAATAACATGGAAACCCGGGGCGAACGGGTACATCTGGATTTCGACATTCCTTCCCGCGGAATCATCGGTCTGCGCAGCAATTTGCTGACCGCTTCAGCCGGAGAAGCAATCATCGCACACCGCTTAAAAGGTTTCGAACCTTATAAAGGCGATATCGAAATGCGCATCAATGGCTCTCTGATCGCCATGGAAACCGGAGATACTTTTGCCTATGCGATCAATAAATTGCAGGACCGCGGCAAATTCTTCATCGAACCCGGCGAAACCGTATATGCCGGCCAGGTGATCGGTGAAAGCACCCGACCCGACGATATTGTCATCAATGTGTGTAAATCGAAGAAGCTGACCAACATGCGTGCCAGCGGCTCGGATGATAAGGTCAACATCGCACCTCCCATCAAATTCAGTCTGGAAGAAGCGCTGGAATATATTCAGGAAGACGAATATGTCGAGGTTACACCTCATTCCATGCGTCTGCGTAAAATCATCCTGGACGACACGGAACGCAAACGCCAAAGCAAAAGGATCGCTTCCACAGAAGAGTGACGACAAAAAGGGAATTGCAAAACCGGCAATTCCCTTTTTTCACCGGCCTTATTCATATTTCCTCAACAGATCCATCAGCTGTTGTTGCTCAGCCGGGGTGAGTTGTCCGGCTTTATAAAATACAATTTTCCGGTCTTTATTCACTAATATCACCGTAAAATTCTTATTGGCCCCGGGAAGTTTCCAAGCCGTACTCAATGTTTCATCCGGATCGAAATAAACCTTTGCATCGGTTCCCTTGGTTTCTTTCACCGCCATTTTACGAATCATGGAATTGGGAATCAAAGGAGCTGCCGCCATATTCACTATGCCGTAAGATTCTACATACGGACTCTTGATGGGATGTGTCTTGAAATAATCCCTAAAATCCTTGTTCTGCCGGGGATGATTCGGATCGGCATAAAATATCAATAAATTTTTCTCCCCTAAACCGGGTAAACTCACCGACTGATTCCGTTCATTCATCACATTTACCGGAGGGACAATCTCACCCACCTGCCCGAACCCCTTCCCTGCGATCATCATTACGACAAGGAGATACAACATTTTAATCCTCTTCATTCCAAAATAATTTAATAAACTTAAACATTAGCATTATTCTTACGTAAAACGTATTTAGTTGTACGAAAAGGATTTATCAGAGACAATCAGCATTATGCTAAACTTTCGGAAATAACACCAACAAGTAAAAAATATGGGGAAGGGATTCCGGATCGCTTTATGGATATTCTTGTGTTTATCTGCAACGGGAAGCAAGCCTTTGCCGGCCATTCTTCCTTATCCGTCAAACCACATTGCTCAAGACTCCCTGACCACAGGCGAAGAGACCTTTTTCAAAAGACTGTATCACAAAATAAAACGATATTTTACCGAGTCGAATCAAGTGAAAGAGGAAAAAAAGTTTGACTTTTCCATCATCGGAGGCCCCCATTTCTCTAGCGACACGAAATTGGGACTGGGAGTGGTGGCTTCCGGTTTGTACCGGACCGACCATGACAACCTCGGTTTACCTCCCTCGAACATCTCGCTCTACGGAGATGTCACTACAACAGGCTTCTACCTGCTAGGCATACGGGGCACCACCATCTTCAAAGACGACAAATACCGTCTGGGAATCAATCTCTATTTTTTTTCATTTCCCAGCAAGTATTGGGGCATCGGTTATGCCAATGGCAACCGGAAGAACCATTATACAACCTACAAACGGCTGGAAAAGCAGATCCGCCTGGACGTTTCCCGCCAGATCATCCCCGGCACCTATATCGGGCTTACCACGCTGTACAGATATGTCAACGGAAAAAATTTTGAAGATATCAGTGTCCTAAACGGAGAAAAACCGGACATCGGTAGCCTGGGGTTCGGCACTTTTATCACTTACGATACCCGGGATTTCCTGCCGAATCCCAACAAAGGATATTATGTAAAATTTGAACAGTTTTTTTTCCCTGATTTCTGGGGCAACCGCTTTCAGCGTACCGGGATCGTTTACCGCTCCTACCATAAACTTTGGAAGGGAGCCATACTGGCAACCGATGCAGAAGGGCTTTTCAATTACGGAAATCCCCCCTGGAGCATGGTAGCCCTGCTGGGCGGATCTTACCAAATGAGAGGCTACTACGAAGGACAATACAGGGACAACAATCTGACAGAAGTTCAGATTGAAATCCGCCAGCACATCTACAATCGCCATGGTATCGTAGTCTGGGGTGGTGCCGGAAATGTATTCCCCGATTTCGGCCATTACAGCTGGAAACAAACATTGCCTACTTACGGTCTGGGATATCGCTGGGAATTTAAAAACAGAGTCAACGTACGTTTAGATTATGGATTCGGGAAAGGACAAAGTGCTTTTTATTTCAATATCGAAGAAGCATTCTGAACACTCCTTTCAACGAGGAGATCTCCGTTTCACGAACCGAAGAACCGGAGAAAAGCCGGAAAGACAAACATCTGAATCCAATAACCGTATTCTTAAATTTTAAATGATACAACACCATGTTTCAAAAGATAAACCGCTTATTCCGTCTGTTTGTTGCGAATCCGCCTATCCTGTTCTGTTTTTTCATTCTGGTAAACCTTATTCCCTGCATTTTATTGGTGTTTACCGAGCCCTACTCTTTTTTAGGCAAAGTCATCCTGATCACCTTCCCTGCGGGGATGTACATGCTTGTCTTTTCCCTGTTGAAAAATGTCGGTCTTTTGCAGCTCATTCTGATACCTCAGTTGATTTTCAATGCCTTTCAGATCGTATTATTCTATCTCTTCGGCGAATCCGTCATTGCGGCAGATATGTTTCTGAACCTGGCGACAACCAACGTTTCAGAGGCTAGCGAACTTCTTGACAATCTCTGGCCGGCCATCATCACCGTATGCATCATCTACCTGCCCACTATTGTTATCGCCGCCATAGCCTGCAAGCGTAAAACTCATCTCAATCCTCTGTTCCGGAAAAAAACGATCCTGTACGGAACCGTCATAACTATAGTTTCATACGGACTTACCTTTGCAGCTGCAAACAAAAATACAGGAACCTATAAATTAAAAGATGATGTCTTCCCAGTCAACATCTACTATAATCTGAATTTTGCCATTCACAAATGGCACCGCAGCATGCTATATCCCCGAACCTCCGAAGATTTCCGTTTCGAAGCTTTTCAATCCCGGAAAGCAGACAACCGGGAAATTTACGTTCTGGCAGTCGGAGAAGCCGGACGAGCAGGCAATTGGAGTCTGTGGGGCTACGAACGCGAAACCAATCCACTGCTATCACAAGCAGAAGGACTCGTTCTTTACAAAGATGCCATCACACAGGCTAATGCCACCCATAAAAGCGTACCTTTAATTTTATCTGCCGCTAACGCTGAAAATTTCGACCTCATCTACCACCAGAAAAGCATCACCGAAGCCTTCAAGGAAGCCGGATTTACCACAATTTTCCTTTCCAATCAACCCCCAAATCGTACTTTTACCGATTATTTCGCAGCCGAAGCCGATTACACTCACAACATACGGACGGCTTCGCCGGGAGGTTTGCTGACAACAAACAACTACGACACCCATATATTGCCATTGCTGCAACACTACATCGATTCCCTGCCGGGTAACCTTTTTGCCGTCCTGCATACCTACGGCTCGCACTTCAATTACCGTGAACGGTATCCGCGCAAATTTGCGCACTTCCTGCCGGACGACGCCACCAAAGTGGAAGTGAAAAACCGCCAACAATTGATCAATGCCTATGACAACAGCATCCTCTATACCGACTATTTTCTGGACAAGCTGATCCAAATACTGGATTCAACGGGGTGTTGTACAGCATTATATTACAGTCCGGACCACGGAGAAGATATGCTCGACGATGATCGCAAACGCTTCCTGCATGCTTCCCCCCATCCCACCTATCACCAACTGCACATCCCTCTATTACTTTGGTTTTCAAAAAACTACCGGGAACAATTCCCCGAAAAATACGAAAATGCCGAATCCAACCGGAAGAAACCGGTAAGTACGAGAATCGCTTTTCATACCATGTTGGATATTGCCCGCATTCAAACCCCTTGGTTGGATACCATTTACTCTGTAGTTCACCCGGCCTTCCGGACCCGGCGAAGATTTTACCTGACCGATCATGACGAGCCCATCTTCTGGTATAATTCCGGATTGAAAAAAGAGGATAAAGAAATGATCGAAAAGAAAAAACTGGACCATAGATAATCACTTTTTCAAACAGAAGAGACTCCGAGGGAAAAGGATATTTTGTTTGATTTTAAACATATACGGACATACGTGAAAAAATAATCCATCTAATTTTTCAGCCCGTATCAAAACATTACCTTTGCACACGGACAACAGCTTGTCCGTATCAAAACAGTTTATTCAAATTTAATTCGAAGCAAAAATGAAAGTAGCTATCGTCGGGGCTAGTGGAGCCGTAGGACAGGAATTTTTACGGGTATTGGAAGAGAGGAATTTTCCGATAGACGAATTGGTATTATTTGGTTCAACACGCAGTGCCGGCAATAAATATACTTTCCGGGGCAAAGAATTGACCGTGAAACTCCTTCAACACAATGACGACTTCAAGGGAACAGACTTTGCCTTTGTTTCCGCCGGAGGAAGTACATCCAGGGAATATGCAGACACGATTACCCGGTACGGGACCATTATGATCGACAATTCCAGCGCTTTCCGCATGGACGATAAGGTTCCACTGGTCGTACCGGAAGTCAATCCCGAAGACGCGTTAAACCATCCTTCGGGCATCATTGCCAACCCCAACTGCACCACCATCCTGATGGTCGTCGCCTTAAAAGCGATCGAAGAATTGTCGCACATCCGGAGAGCATACGTAGCCAGCTACCAGGCTGCCAGCGGAGCAGGAGCTGCCGCTATGGACGAATTGTACAATCAATATCGGCAGATTATTGCCGGCGAAAAAGTCACGGTGGAAAAATTCGCCTACCAACTTGCTTTCAACGTCATTCCTCAAATAGATGTCTTCACAGACAACGGATACACCAAGGAAGAAATGAAAATGTTCCATGAAACCCGGAAAATCATGCATTCCGATATAAAAGTAAGTGCAACTTGTGTCAGGGTTCCGGCCTTACGGGCTCATTCTGAAAGTATATGGGTGGAAACAGAACGGTCTCTGTCCGTGGAAGAAGTGCGGAATGCTTTTGCCCGGACAAATGGTCTGATCGTTCAGGACAATCCGGCAGAACAGGATTATCCCATGCCTTTGTTCCTGTCCGGCAAAGATCCCGTATACGTCGGACGTATCCGCAAAGACGTCGCCAACGAAAACGGCCTTGCTTTTTGGATCGTCGGTGACCAAATCAAAAAAGGAGCAGCTCTGAACGCCGTGCAGATTGCCGAATATCTCATCCGCCGGAAGTGAAAAAACAAGACGCAAAGGAGACCGTTTACACTTCCTTCTGCAGAGTTCGTAAGGCCTGTAGCTTTATGAACCCTGCGGAAAGGCATAATCCTTCCTCCTCCAATGATAAATTTCCGGCAGTTCATCCATAGCCGAACAGACATAACACTTATATTCTTCGTCAAGAGGACAAGCCCTGATCCTCACCCGTTCTGTAGCCTCCGGACATTGCACACGGATCCTATCCCCTTCGAAAAGCACTTCGAAAGCAGATAAAGAAGCAGACAATCCGGTTCCGGTATACTTCAAAAAAGCTTCTTTGACCGACCAATAGCTGAAAAAAGCATCGGTTTGCCGACTTTCAGGCAGAGCCTCCAGCACCCGAATTTCCTCCGGATGGAAAAAACGCCTGGCCACATCCATTCTCATCCTTCCGATACGTTCGATATCAATGCCGATTTCCCGGTCGGAAACCGCACAAACCACATAGTCTCCCGAATGAGAAATATTAAAATAAAAAGGCTCCCGCATATCCGCCAAATAAGGCTTGCCATGTTCTCCCAAGACAATGCTGTAATCTTCCGGAGCCATCCCCCTCTCCCGGAACAATATACTCCGGATCATACTTTCACCCGCCAATTTAGACCTGCGGACTTTATCACTCCGCCCCCCATCAATCTTCCGGCTACAGCTTTCCGGAAGCCAGACTTTAAAAAAATCATCCGGCAGATCCCGATACTCCGTAAGATTCAAATAGTATATTTTTATCATGAAAAAACATTATCGGTTAAATATCAGTCATCAAAAGTAAAGTAACATTCCGATAGAAACAAAAATCCGGAAGATCAATAATCAATTCCGGCAAAAATTCTTTCCGATTGTTAAATATTTTAAGACCTATTCCTTATGTTCCTATCAAACTTTAACGTTTTATTCAAAAAAAAACATCTGAATTATTGGTATTTATTCCGATTCTTTTTATTTTTACCCCGCAGAATTGACAACATACAATAAAAAGGAATATCATGGAAATCAAAAAGTCACCAAAAGCAGATCTTGAAGGAAAGAAAGGTATTTTCTTCGAGGTAGGTCTTGCACTGGCTTTGGCTATTCTGTTGTTTGCCTTCGAATGGAAAAGCAATACGGCAGAAGTAAATCAGTTCCAGACTGTAGCTGAAGAACAGATAGAAGAGGAAATTATTCCGATCACTCAGCAAATGCTGAAGCCGCCACCACCACCACCACCTGCACCCAAACTGACAGACCTGATTGATATCGTTGAAGATGATACGATGATCGATGAAGAGCTTGAAATTCAGGATGCGGAGGATCAATCAGAAAACACAGAAATTCAGGATATAACTGATCTCGACGGTTACGAGGGAGAAGATACCGGAGAAGCTGAAGTTTTCGTTGTGGTAGAAGATATGCCTCAATTCACGGGCGGTAACGTTCAGGCATG
The DNA here is from genome assembly GCA_964564205.1 of uncultured Odoribacter sp. Classification (GTDB taxonomy): domain Bacteria; phylum Bacteroidota; class Bacteroidia; order Bacteroidales; family Marinifilaceae; genus Odoribacter. The sequence continues at coordinate 18,402 of CAZMAE010000144.1, forward strand.
GATTGCTAAAAACGTTAAGTATCCGCGAATGGCAGAGGAAAACGGCATCCAGGGGAAAGTATACATCCAGTTCGTGATCGAAAAGGATGGTTCCATCACGGATGTTAAAGTATTGAGAGGCGTAGACGCGTCTTTGGACACAGAAGCTGTCCGCGTAGTGAAATCTATGCCCAAATGGAAACCCGGAAAACAAAGGAATAAACCGGTAAGAGTTTCTTATACTTTACCGATCAATTTCCGATTAGCCAATAATTGATGATTTATATCTTCTGATAGAAGGGCTGTCATTTATGTCAGCCCTTTTTTAACGTTTGCAGGCCAACTAATTGCGACAACAATCCGGCAAACACACATTTTAAACGATAATTCCACCTATGCATTACACTGGAAAAGAAACAGAAAAAGCCATATTGGTAGGAGTCGCCCTCCAGTCCGCAGGAATAAATTATGAACAGATGAGTGAATATCTGAACGAGCTCTCTTTTCTGGCAGAAACCGCCGGAGCAGAAACCGTGAAAATTTTCACTCAGAATCTGGATAAACCCGTACATGCCACCTTTATCGGGAAAGGCAAGCTGGAAGAGATCAAAGCTTATACCGAAACTCAGGAAACCGACATGATCATCTTCGACGATGAACTGAGCCCCACGCAACTGCGCAACATAGAATCTCTGTTTCCCGGAATAAAAATATTGGACAGGACGAACCTGATTCTAGACATTTTTGCCAGCAGAGCCCGGACAGCCCATGCCAAAACTCAGGTGGAACTGGCCCAGTACCAATACCTTCTTCCCCGGCTAGCGGGCTTGTGGACACACTTGGAAAGACAAAAGGGAGGCATTGGTCTGCGGGGTCCCGGAGAGACGGAAATCGAAACGGACCGCCGCATCATCAGGGATAAAATCAGCCGACTCAAAGAAGAATTAATCAAAATTGACAAACAGAAAGCAACACAACGGAAAAATCGCGGCAAACTGGTCAGAGTAGCTCTGGTAGGATATACCAATGTAGGAAAATCTACCTTAATGAACTTATTGAGCAAATCGGAAGTGTTTGCCGAAAATAAATTGTTTGCCACCCTGGACACCACAGTTCGTAAGATCGCCATTAAAAACGTTCCTTTCCTGCTGGCCGACACCGTCGGTTTTATCCGCAAGCTACCCCATCATCTAATAGAATCGTTCAAATCTACGCTAGACGAAGTCCGTGAAGCTGATGTCATTCTCCATGTGGTAGATATCTCTCATCCCCAATTCGAGGACCAGATGAAAGTGGTCAATGAAACACTGGCAGAGTTGATTCAGGATCCCAAACCCACTCTTGTCGTTTTCAACAAGATCGATGCTTTCCAATACGTTAAGAAAGAAGATGACGACCTTACTCCCGTACTACGGGAAAATTACAGTCTGGACGATCTGAAACAAATGTGGATGTCCAAACAGGGAAGTGAAACGGTCTATATCTCCGCTACATGCAAAGAAAATATCGAAGAGCTGAAAAACAAACTGTACAACATTGTAAAAGAAATTCATTCCGCCCGTTTCCCATATAATGATTTCCTGTATCAGGACTATGAAGAATTACCGGAAGAAGAAGTTTAAAAGAGGGGAAACCGGAGAACAAGTCTAATCGGTTACCGATTGTTTTCCAAAGGACGATCAAGTGATTAAAAAAATTCTGCCGCTCCTTCCGGGATTGACCGGGCAGAGCGGCAGAAATTTTCAGGCGGAAACATTTATTTTGCCGTCACCAGGAAATAATTCTTTTTGCCGATTTGGGCAACAATATATTTACCGTCGATCAGCAGGCTTTCGGTCAGCATAAATTCTTCTCCGTTGATTTTTTCCTTATTAATGCTGATTGCCTTAGACTTCAAAGCCCGGCGTGCTTCTCCCTTGGAAGATAATATCTGAGTTTTTTCGGCCAGAAAATCAACGATGGCAATGCCTTCCTTTAAGTCGGCCACAGCTATTTCGAACTGAGGCACTCCTTCAAAAACAGACAAAAAGGTCGACTCATCGATCCTGCGCAAAGTGTCCGAAGTAGCATTTCCAAACAAAATCTGAGAAGCCTCCAAGGCCGACTGATAAGCCTCCTCCCCATGTATCAGACAAGTAATTTCTTTAGCCAGCGTCTTTTGCAGTTTCCGCAAATGAGGTGCCGCTTGATGCTCGGCGATCAAAGCCTCGATTTCCTCCGGAGATAAAAGGGTAAAAATTTTCACATAACGGGCCGCATCCTCATCGGTGGTGTTCAACCAAAACTGGTAAAACCGATAAGGCGAAGTACGTTGGGGATCCAACCAAATATTGCCGGACTCAGTTTTTCCGAACTTCTTACCATCGCTTTTGGTCATTAAAGGCCAAGTCAGGCCATAAGCATCCAACCCTTCTTTCCGCCGTATCAACTCTCCTCCGGTGGTAATATTCCCCCATTGGTCCGATCCTCCCATCTGCAACATACACCCGTAATTTTTCCTCAAATAAAGAAAATCATAGCCCTGCACCAACTGATACGTAAACTCAGTAAAAGACATTCCGTCGGAGCACTCTCCGTTCAACCGCCGCTTTACAGAGTCCTTGGCCATCATATAATTTACGGTGATATGCTTTCCCACTTCACGTATGAAATCCAAAAACGAAAATTGTTTCATCCAATCGTAATTATTCAACATGACAGCAGCATTGGAAGCTGTCGAACTGAAATCAATAAAACGGGACAACTGACTTTTGATGCCCGCCATATTTTTTTGAATGGTTTCTTCGTTCAATAAATTCCGTTCCTGCGATTTTCCACTGGGGTCCCCGATCATTCCCGTAGCCCCTCCGATAATAAAGATAGGCTTATGACCGGCCAGCTGAAAATGCTTCATCATCATCACCGACACCAGGTGGCCCACATGCAGCGAATCGGCTGTCGGGTCTATGCCCACATAAGCCGTTGTCTGGCCTTTGGCCAATAACTCCTCCGTTCCAGGCATGATGTCGTGAATCATACCCCTCCATTTCAATTCATCAACAAAATTCATCTGATTTATTTTTTAATTATACACATCATTTTTAAGGATACAAGTATCCTGTCACCGGCAGGCACCCCAGAGGTGCTCCCGTCAATAATACAAGGTCCCCACAGTTCTGTAAGACTTCATCATTAAAAACGGATAGAATTGTAAATATTGTGTGCAAATTTAAGAAAAGGATAGAATAACTTGCTTTTCTGCAACGTTTCTTCGCTCAAAAATTCAAATTTACTGTTAACAGCATCCAGAATCAGCAACAGTACACAAACAATCACGACATACTTCAATACTCCGAAGACCGATCCCGTCAATTTATTTACCCATCCCAAAGCCAGGACATTCACGAGCTTTGTCAATGCTTTTCCCATAACGTACACCCCGACAACCACAACGACAAACGTCACCGCCAAAGCAATGTAAGCGATGTAACGGGAAGTAACATTCAGAAAATCCCTTAATATCCCCTCTGTGTAAGGGGAATAACGGATGGCAAGATAAACCCCGAGAACCATGCCCGCCCACGTAGCCACTTCAATGATCAGTCCTCTGAAAAAACCCTCTATGGCTCCCCAAAGCAAAAACAAGATGATGATAATGTCTATGAAACTCATTTTTCTTTCTTTTTGCCGACAAATATATAAAGTTTACGGATTAGAAAATAGGTTTCTCCGGCTAAAAGACAGCTGTTCAGACCAAAGGATTCTCAGGGAAAATGCACGGTTCTTTCATTTAACTCAAAAATACAGACACCTTCCCTTACCCGTTTCAGTACGAATCGGGTAAGTTTTTATTCTATCCCGTTTTTAAACGAAAGAGCCATGTGATATATATGTTAAAATAAACGTTATCTTATACGGGGGAAGAAAAACTGCAGGAGCGTGCCCGTGCCCTACTGGCTTTACTGGATGGCTTTGAACTGAGCCGTGACACCGCCTTGCCGGACCGCATGCTAGAACTGGCCGGAGCCTTTGGGGCACGAAGGCTGTCCGCCAGGAAGTGCTCACGCGCAATCCCTACAGCCGGATCAGCTACACCGAATATATAGAACTGAAAAGACGCCGGAGATGAATTCCGTGAGGGAATATCCTGCGGGCTTCGCTCCGGAAGCCGTACCCGTGAAGGAAATGGTATGCGGCTGTCATCCGTCAGGTGATCCCGGCCGGGAATTTTTAATCTGCCACCGTATTGAAGCCGATTCCATGCGGGAAAATCACCCTACCGCGGTGGAGTATGTTTTCCCCGCCGGGTATTGCTTGTAGACGGCCGTTGTTTAGCTTTTCCATGCGGGGATGAGCTGTCGGCAGCCGTCTGCTTATTTTCCCAGTCGGGGGCAACCTGTTGACGGACGTCTACTTGTTTTCCCTGTCAGGGAGGTCCTGTTGACGGCCGTCGTTTACCTTTTCCCCGCGGGGATGAGTTGTCGACGGACGTCTGCTTGTTTCC
>CAZMAE010000145.1:0-2063 GCA_964564205.1 uncultured Odoribacter sp.
GGAATCGCCTGTAAGAATATTGCCCCAGTTTCCCTGACAATCCACCAGCAACTCCTTTTGTCCCAGTTGCACCAAAGCATCCCCGATAGAAGCATCCCCGTGGGGATGATATTTCATCGTATTCCCGATGATATTGGCCACCTTATTATAACGGCCGTCATCCATTTCACGCATCGAATGCAAAATGCGTCGCTGTACCGGCTTCAATCCATCATTGATATAGGGCACAGCCCGTTCCAGGATCACATAAGAGGCATAATCCAAGAACCAACGCTGATACATACCGTCAAGGTGCTGAATAGACCGGATTCCCCCCAGCTCTTCTTCCCCGTGTTCTGCCACCCATTGGGAAGCGTCGTTCTCATTGCCGGAAAGGTTTTCCTCCCGGTCCGCGCCACCGCTCTCCGGCCATTCCGTATCACCCGGATATTGTATATCCTCCCCCTCCTGCCCTGTCTTCTTTTGCTTTTCTTCCGGATTCAAATCCGGATCAAATCTATCTTCACTCATTTTATATCAATTGCCAATTTTCCAAATTCCCCGAACCTTTCATCTGCCATCTTCTACCTCACCTCATCCTTTTCGATGTAAAGATTATCGATAATAAAATCCTGACGTTCGGGCGTATTTTTTCCCATATAATAACTCAGCACCTTATCGATAGAATCTCCTTTCGACAAACGTACGGGTTCCAGCCGCATGTCCTTGCCGATGAAATGCACAAACTCATCGGGTGAAATTTCACCCAATCCCTTGAAACGGGTAATCTCAGGCTTCGGCCCAAGCTTTTGTATAGCGTTTTCACGTTCGGCATCCGTATAGCAATAACGGGTCTCTTTTTTATTTCTCACCCTGAAAAGTGGCGTTTGCAAGATATAAACATGTCCGCTTCTCACCAGATCGGGGAAAAATTGCAAGAAAAAAGTCAGCAACAGCAAACGGATATGCATCCCGTCCACATCGGCATCTGTAGCGATGATCACATTATTATACCTCAGTTCTTCCAACCCGTCCTCAATATTCAATGCCGCTTGCAAAAGATTGAACTCTTCATTTTCATACACCACTTTTTTCGTCAGCCCGTAAGAATTCAGCGGCTTGCCTCTGAGGCTAAACACCGCCTGGGTATTGACATCCCGCGATTTCGTGATAGAACCGCTGGCCGAATCCCCCTCGGTAATAAAAATCGACGACTCGGTTTTCCGCTCGTGGTTGGTATTGAAATGCACCCGGCAATCCCGCAGTTTCCGGTTATGAAGGCTCACCTGCTTGGCTCTTTCCCGGGCTATCTTTTGGATTCCCGACATGGCTTTCCGCTCCCTTTCCGTCTCCACGATTTTGCGTAGCAGCAATTCCGCCGTATCCGGATTCCGATGAAGATAGTTGTCCAACTCCCTGGTCACGAAGTCCATGATAAAATTGCGCACACTGGGACCTCCCGGAGCGATATCCTTAGACCCCAGCTTTGTCTTGGTCTGCGATTCGAAAACGGGCTCCTGAACCTTGACACTGATGGCGCCGATGATCGAAGTCCGAATGTCGGACATCTCAAAATCCTTTTTATAAAAATCCCGGATTGTTTTTCCTATGGCTTCGCGGAAAGCGCTCAAATGAGTTCCTCCCTGCGTTGTATGCTGTCCGTTCACAAACGAATAGTACTCCTCTCCGTATTGCCGTCCGTGGGTCATCGCCATTTCGATGTCCTCCCCCTTCAGATGTATGATCGGATACAATCCGTCAGCGCTCATATTTTCACTCAGCAGGTCATACAATCCCCGCTTAGAGAAAAACTTACGGCCATTGAAGTTAATGGTGAGACCGGTATTCAGAAAAACATAATTCCTGATCATGGCTTCCAGGTACTCCGCAATGTAATGATAATGCCCGAAGATCTCCTTGTCGGCCAGAAAAGTTACTTGAGTACCATTGGGTTCATCGGTAGGCATGATCTCCCTCTCCTCCATGAGTTTGGCCCGGCAATAGCGTACATATTTCGTCTCTCCGTCGCGGAAGGATTGGATTTCGAAGACCTCCGACAAAGCATTGACGGCTTTAATACCCAC
>CAZMAE010000146.1:0-9073 GCA_964564205.1 uncultured Odoribacter sp.
TAGGGAAAAAAAATCCGTGTGGAAATTTGTTGCCTACGGCTGTAGGGAAGAAAAATCCACGTGGAAATTCCAGGCGACAGCCGTAGGGAAAGAAAATCCGCTTGGAAATTTGTTGTCTACGGCTGTAGGGAAGAAAATTCCGGTCGGAAATTCCTTGCCGACAGCCGTAGGGAAAGAAAATCCGCATGGAAATTCGTTGCCTACGGCTGTCGGCTGGTTTTCCCGCAGGGAGTTGAGTCGCCTACAGCCATGGGCTTATTTTACCAGCTGGAGACGTCCTGTTGACGGTCGTCCGTTAATTTTCCCAGCCGGGTTCGGCTTGTCGGTGACAGGGCTTTACTCACTTCCCTTGAAGGAAGGGGTACCGACTATATTGCCCAGAACTAAAATATTGAAAATTAGCAAAATAATACTTGTTTTACACAGCAAGAATCGAGGCGGGGAGTCAGAAATAAACCCTCTCCGCCTCTTAAAAATCAAATAACAATGGAAAAGAAACACCGAAAACTTCGGCATTGCTGTAGGCGAAATTAACGACTTTACGCTATAAAATAAGGCTCTTTTTGAATTTCATTCCCGTTTTTAAACGAAAGAGCCGTGGTCCTCGGTCAAAATTTTAAGGCCGGGGATTTGTTTTTTCAGATTTTATTCTTTTTCTTTGTTTCGTCAATTCAATCCTTAAGAAAGATTGTTTGAATTATAAAGAGGAGTTGAGAGACTGGGCTCCATGAAACTCCGACAACCTCCGGACTTCCGAAAGGTGCCAAAACCCGACCTGATCACAGGAGTTATAATTTTAAACAAAAGAAAGATGAAAAAATCAGACTATTTATCTTATGCTGGTGTCCGTTTGAACCGGGACCTTAAATTTTTCTCCCTTTTTGTATCTTCCATGGATATGCGCTGCATGCGCTGATCACTTTCATTTTATCATTGTTAACGGTATACCGGCAAGGTCCGGGCATACCGGCTTATCGATCCGGCCCCACGCCCTTGCTGTAGCCGGATCAGGTATCAATCTTTTCTCATCCGTTTCACAAAGAATAAACAGAAAAATATGAAAACATACGCAGAAATCAATGAAAAAATAAAAAAAGGGACGGCAGTCATCCTGACAGCCGAAGAAGTATCCGAATTATCCAAAAGCTTATCGGCCAAAGAAATCGCCAAGAAGGTGGACGTGGTAACCACCGCCACTTTCGGAGCCATGTGTTCTTCCGGGGCATTTTTAAATTTCGGCCATGCCAATCCCCCGATCCGCATGGAAAAAATTGAGCTCAACGGAGTACGCGTCAGCGGAGGTCTGGCAGCCGTCGACACTTATGTCGGGGCTACGGATTGCAATCCTTCCGCTCCTGCCTACGGAGGCGCCCATATCATCGAAGATCTGGTGAACGGCAAAGAAATTACCCTGGAAGCCTGGGGCAAAGGAACCGACTGCTATCCCCGGAAACACATCAAAACCACCATCAATAAAGAGAGCATCAACGAAGCAATACTCTACAATCCCCGCAATTGCTACCAAAACTATAACGTAGCCACCAACACCACCGATCAGATCAAATATACATACATGGGCACCCTGCTCCCCAAAATGAGAAATGCCTCTTACTGTTCGGCCGGTGAATTATCCCCCTTACTGAATGATCCCGAATGCCGGACTATTGGTCTCGGAACCCACATCTTCCTTTGCGGCACCGATGGTTATGTCACTTGGAACGGCACTCAGTTCAACACTTCCAAACCGGTCAACGGGCATGGAATACCGATCGGCAACGCCCGCACTCTGGCTGTCGTCGGCGACTTAAAACAGATGAACAGTCAATACCTACGGGGAGCCTACATCGAAAAATACGGCATCACGCTATACGTCGGCATCGGCATACCGATCCCTGTTCTGGACGAAGATCTCGCCCGGCGGGTATCTATCCGCAATGAGCAGATCGAAACCAATGTTTTGGATTACGGCAACGGCAATCAGCTGCTGGGCACAACCAACTACGCTGCCTTACAGAGCGGGACCATTGAAATCAACGGCCACAAAATACGGACCGCCCCGCTGTCCAGCCTGGCCAAAGCCCGCGAAATTGCCTGTCTGTTGAAAGACTGGATTCAAAAAGGAGATTTTCTACTCACCGAACCGGTACGTCAAATGCCCGCCAACACCAGCCTCAAAGGCCTGAAAAGTGAAGATTAAACCAACGATGAAACCGTATTACCTTGTAAATTTTAAATGCCATGATCAAAAAAGTTATATTATTCTTTCCGGTAGACGCCACTGACCGTTCCTTGACTTACGACCTGGTGAAACTTTATGATATCCGGATCAACATATTGAAAGCGGAAATACAGGCCGGGAAATCCGGCAGCCTGCTCGTCGAACTTGAAGCCGACGAGAACAAACTCGAACAAGGCACCGCCTATCTCACCGAATGCGGTGTAACCGTAAGTCCCGTATCCAGCAAAGTCTCCTACGACGAAAGCCGTTGCATCAACTGCGGTATGTGCGTATCGTCCTGTTTCTCGCATGCCCTGACCATCAGCGCCCCCGACTGGAAACTGCAGTTCAATCCCGAAAAATGCATTGCCTGCAAATTATGCCTCAAAGCCTGTCCCTTAAAGCTTTTCCGCATCGAGTTTGCAGGATAATTCCACGGACAACCGATAAAAGACCGATATGGATTACGTCAACCGAACATACCGCAGTCATTTCAGGCAAGACCGGTGGGTACATTTCCTCGTAAAATACAAGGAAACCGATCTTTGTATCGGCATAAACCGCAAATGCTGGCATCCGGCAATTCCAGGTTATGCCCGTCGATTTGTACACGACCTCCGGATGGAAATGGACAACTGGATCCTCCGAAACCCCGGCTATGCACACTCCCTGTTGCCTTATGCCGTCGGACCGGAAGCTCCTGCCATTTTTCAGGAGATGTCGGCCGCAGCCCAAAAAAGCGGGATCGGTCCGATGAGCGCCGTAGCAGGCGCCGTTGCCCAAAAAACCGGCAAAGCCCTGCAAGCAAAATTCGATTTAACAGAAGTAATGATAGAAAACGGAGGCGACATCTATGCCGATATCGCAGAAGATATGGACATCGCCGTATTCGCGGGAGATTCGCCTTTATCCGGGAAAACAGGCCTTCACCTCGAAGCGGGACAAAGCCCTTTGGGCATTTGCACCTCCTCGGGCACGGTAGGCCCCTCGCTGAGCTTCGGTAAGGCCGATGCGGTCATGGTCATCTGTAAAGACACCCTTCTGGCAGATTCTTATGCCACCGCTTTTGCCAACCTGATTCAAACAGCGGAAGATATCCCCGCTTGCATTGAAAAAGCAAGGGCCTGCAACGATATCCTGGCGGCAATAGCCATCAAAGACGACAAGATAGGAATTTGCGGACAGTTTGAACTGAGACTCTTCTCCAAAACGTAAAAGCCTCAGAACACCTCAATCCTCATTCCGCTGTCCTTTAACGGGAAAATAAAAATCATTCCGGATATGAATACGAACAAAATATCAACTATGATTCAGGAAGAAATTAAAAAACGCATACTGATCCTCGATGGAGCCATGGGGACCGTCATCCAGCAAAAAGCCCTGACAGAAGCCGATTTCCGGGGAAAGGAATTTTCTGATCATCCGGTCTGCTTAAAAGGCAATAACGACATATTGAATCTGACCCAGCCCGGCATCATCAAACAGATACACCAAGCTTATATTGAAGCCGGCGCAGACATCATCGAAACCAATACCTTCAATTCCAACGCCATCTCACAAGAAGAATATCACACCGAACACCTGGTCTACCGTCTGAACTACGCAGGAGCCCAAAATGCCGTACAGGCGACCCGCGAATATCCGTCAGGTAGACCGGTGTGGGTTGCAGGAAGCATCGGCCCGACATCTAAAACCTTATCCCTCTCGCCCGATGTCAACCGGCCTGAATACCGGCCCATCGATTTCGACTTTCTGACAGACACCTACATCGAGCAAATCAGCGGATTAATTGACGGAGGCGTTGATTTACTCCTGTTGGAAACCGTATTCGACGGCTTAAATGCCAAAGCCGCCCTTTATGCCATCGACAAAGTGCAGACCGAAAAAGGAACTTCGCTGCCGGTCATGTTCTCTGCCACCATCAACGATAAAAGCGGACGCATCTTAACCGGTCAAAGTCTCGAAGCGCTCTACACCACCGTTTCCCATTATCCGCTGTTCAGCTTCGGGCTGAATTGTTCATTCGGAGCCACCGACCTGCTACCGTTTATAGAAAGCCTGTCCCCCAGGATCGCCTGCCCGTTGAGCATCTATCCCAATGCAGGTTTGCCCAATGCAATGGGCGAATATGACGAAAGTCCCGCACTCACCGCTGCCTGTCTGAAACAAATGGCGGAACAGGGATTACTGAACATAGCCGGAGGATGTTGCGGCACTACGCCTGCTCACATCAAAGCGATACGCGAAGCATTGACGCCACTGTCTCCCCGCAGCATCCCGGAATTTTCTCCCCGGCTGACTGTCAGCGGACTGGAAACGGTAGTGGTAGACCGCAAACTAAACAACTTCATCAACATCGGCGAACGGACCAACGTAGCGGGTTCCGCCAACTTCTGCAAGCTGATCAACTCCAAGGCTTATGAAAAAGCGGCACAGATAGCCCGGAAACAAATCGAAGGAGGGGCTTCCATCATCGACATCAATATGGACGACGCCATGCTGGACAGCGCCGCTGAAATGAGCACTTTCGTCCGATACATCAGCAATGACCCGGACATTGCCAAAGCAGCCTTCATGATCGACTCCTCGGACTGGAATACCATACTGGCCGGATTAAAAAATGCACAAGGGAAATGTATCGTCAACTCCATCAGCCTCAAGGAAGGTGAAACGTCATTTCTGCAAAAAGCCCGTGAAATACACCGGCTGGGAGCCGCCGTCGTGGTCATGGCATTCGATGAGAAAGGCCAGGCGGTGACTTATGAGCGGAAAATCGAGATTTGCCAAAGAGCCTATCATTTGCTCACCCGAAAAGCAGGATTCCGCCCGGAAAATATCATCTTCGATGTCAATATTCTGGCCATCGGCACAGGCCTCGAAGAACACAACAATTATGCGGTCGACTTCATCCGGGCCGTTTCCTGGATCAAGAACAACCTTCCGGACTGCACCACCTCCGGAGGGGTTTCCAACCTTTCCTTTTCGTTCCGGGGCAACAACCCTGTCAGGGAGGCTATGCATTCCGTATTTCTGTACCATGCCATCCATGCCGGGTTGGATATGGCGATTGTAAATCCGGCCATGCTGCAGGTGTACGACGACATAGAACCACAATTGCTGAAAACAGTTGAAAACGTCGTGCTGAATAAATTTCCGGAAGCGACGGAACAACTCATCAAACTGGCGGAACAGCTCAAAACACAGCAAACAGCCTCCGGGAAAACCACCAAAGACGAAGAATGGCGCAACCGTTCTCTGGAAGACCGTTTAGGCTATGCTCTGATTAAAGGCAATACGGAATTTCTGTCTGCCGACCTGGAGGAAGCCCTGGCACACAATGCCACTCCGGTAGAGATCATCGAAGGTCCTCTGATGCAAGGCATGGATAAGGTAGGCCAACTATTCGGCGCCGGAAAAATGTTCCTGCCTCAGGTCGTGAAGTCCGCCAAAGCCATGAAAACAGCAGTAACAATACTACAACCTGAAATAGAAAAACACAATCGGTCCGGAAACCGGCCTTCCACCCGGCCCAAAGTAATCCTCGCTACAGCCAAGGGCGACGTTCACGACATCGGCAAAAATATCGTAAGCATAGTCCTTACCTGCAATAATTTCGAAGTGATCGACCTGGGCGTGATGGTGGAAAACCAGAAAATTCTGGAAGCCGCCAAGGCTCATCAGGCGGCCGTCATCGGTATCAGCGGACTCATCACTCCCTCGCTCAGCGAAATGGAAGCCCTGTGCGAACTGTTGCAGAAAGAACAGCTGAACATTCCGTTGATTGTCGGCGGAGCGACCACCTCTTCCGTACATACGGCGGTAAAACTAGCCCCTAAATACGATTACTGTGTCGTTCAGGGAGGAGACGCTTCGCGCACAGCCGGAATCATGAAGCGCCTATTATCCGACCGGGAAAATGTCATCCGGCAGATCAAAACGGAACAGGCGGAAATCCGCCGGCAATATTTTGAAAAACAACTGCATCCGCTTACTTTCCGGGAAGCGCAGAAACTGTCTCCCCGGGCCTTGAATCTACCTAGCTTCGGTCCGGAAAACTACCGGCAACCTTCCGCTTTCGGTAAGCAAGACCTGACCATCAAAAATATGGATGTGCAGGAACTCATCGACCGGATCGACTGGACTCCTTTCTTCCATTTTTGGGGATTCAAAGGGAAATTCCCGGAGCTTCTCCATCAGAACGAAGAAGCCAACCACACATACCGGGCAGCCCTGGACATGTTGAACAAAGTGACAGCCTATAAAGAATTCGAAGCCTCCCTGCTGGTAAAATGCTACGATGCTTACAGCGAAAATGACGACATCGTATTGGACAACGGCCATCGCCTGCCCATGCTTCGCCAGCAAAAATCCGGAACATCGTGTCTCAGTCTTGCGGACTATATCTGTCCGAAAGCTTGGGGCACAAACGTAATCGGCCTATTTGCCCTTAAAGTGAGCGATACCCGTATCCACTGCGATTGCCAGGATTTCGATCATCTTTTAAGAGAAAGTTTATGTTCCCGCCTGACAGAAGCTTTAGCCGTATGGATGCACGAACAGATCAGCCAAGGCCTTCACATGATCCGCCCGGCTTTCGGATACTCCGCCTGTCCCGACCATTCCCTAAAAAAGGATGTTTTCGATCTGCTGGAAGCCACGGAGAAGATCGGCGTATCGCTGACTTCTTCTTATGCCATACACCCTGCTACCAGCCTGTGCGGCATGCTGATTGCCCATCCCGAAGCCCGTTACTTCAGCATCGGGCGGATAGGCGACGACCAATTAACCGACTATTGCCGGAGAAGAAAGATCAGCCCTGAGGAAGGCAGAAAACTGTTAGGACTTTGATTTACGGCAAGTATTAAACATTAACAAAAGTACAACATGGCAAAAGTTATCGACATCATCAATAAAAAAACGGCCCCCTTTGCCTCCTTCGAGCTGGTCCCGCCATTGAAAGGGAGCGATATCAGCAAACTATACCATGCCATAGAACCCCTGATGGAATTCGCTCCGCCTTTCATCAACATCACCTGCCACCGTGACGAAATAGAATTCCGGCAAAAAACGGACGGCACCTTCGAAAAAGTCACCATCACCAAACGCCCTGGTTCCGTAGCGATTGCCGCAGCCATCATGAAGCGTTTCCCGATAGAAGTGGTACCCCACCTGATTTGCGGAGGCTCCAGCAAGCACAAAATCGAAAACGACCTGCTGGACCTGAATTTTATGGACATTCAGAATGTCGTAGCCCTTCGCGGAGACGCCATTCCGGGACAAAAGTATTTTGTTCCGGAACCCGATGGCCACCGCTACAGCTGCGAACTGGTGCAACAAATACACAATATGAACCAGGGAATCTATCTGGACAAAAACATCACCGATGCTGTTCCCACCAACTTTTGCATAGGCGTAGCCGCCTACCCTGAAAAACATTACGAGGCGCCCAACCTGGACATTGATATCGAAAATCTGAAACGAAAAGTGGAGGCTGGCGCCGATTATATCGTCACTCAGATGTTTTTCGACAATGACTGTTTCTACCGTTTCACCGACCGCTGCCGGGCTGCCGGAATCAACGTTCCCATCATCCCGGGCTTAAAGCCCATTTCCACCACCACACACATTGAGATGTTACCCCGGGCCTTCAGCATCGATATACCGCAAGACCTAATGAAAGAAGTCAGAAAATGTAAAGACAACAAGGAAATCTACCAGACCGGAATCGAGTGGTGTACCGCACAAAGCAAGGATCTACTGGCCCACGGAGTCCCCGCCATCCACTATTACACCATGGGAAAAGCGGAAAATATCAGGGAAATTCTGAAAAGGGCATTTTAAACAAAAAGTCTGCAGGGAATGGTCTTTTCTTTCCCTGCAAACTTACGACTCTGCACCGCTATCATCATACTGCGACTTTCTCTCCCGATTTCCGCTTCCCTCAGTCCCGGTTTTAAAAGATGGAGTTGCCGATATCGGTGGTAAAACGTTCCAGCGTTTCCATGCCCATGAGCGAGTTGCCGTGTTCGTTCAATTCCGGGCCCCACACAGCAATAGTCAGATTCCCGGGGATATAGGCAGTAATCCCGCCACCCACACCGCTCTTGCCCGGCAAACCTACCCGGAAGGCAAAATCCCCCGATTCATCATAAAATCCGCACGTCAACATCAAAGCCCCCAGCCGTTTCGCCTGACTGACCGTCAAAATCTGTTCCTGATTGTAAGGATTCAAACCGTGATTGGCCAGAAAAAGAAAAGCCCGTGAAAGGTCCACGCAACTCATGGCAATGGCGCACTGATGACAATACACATCTACGACCGCTTCAACATCGTTTTTAATATTTCCGAAACTCTTCATAAAATAGGCCAAAGCCAGATTGCGGTCGGCATGGCCCCGCTCCGACTGCGCTATATACTTGTCATAATAAATATCATCATTTCCGCACAAACTCCGTACAAAATTCAGAATAGCATCCTTGGGATGTTCATAGAGGCTCATCAGTCGGTCGGTCACCACCAATGCCCCCGCATTGATAAAAGGGTTGCGCGGAATCCCCTGTTCATATTCCAATTGGACAAGAGAATTGAATGGATTGCCGGAAGGTTCCCGTCCGACCGATTTCCACAGTTCATCTCCCAGATGCCGGGTCACCATCGCCAACGTAAACACCTTCGATATACTCTGGATGGAAAAACGAGTCTCTGCATCCCCCACCTGAAACATCTCACCTGCTAATGTCTGCACAGCAATCCCGTATTGTCCGGGATCCACCTCCGCCAAGGCCGGAATATAATCGGCCACTTTTCCTTGTCCCCGGAACAATTTCACCTCATCGTAAAGCCGGGTAATCACTT
>CAZMAE010000147.1:0-7668 GCA_964564205.1 uncultured Odoribacter sp.
GATAACAGGCTGATCGCTCCCAAGAGCTCAAATCGACGGAGCGGTTTGGCACCTCGATGTCGGCTCGTCACATCCTGGGGCTGGAGAAGGTCCCAAGGGTTCGGCTGTTCGCCGATTAAAGTGGCACGCGAGCTGGGTTCAGAACGTCGTGAGACAGTTCGGTCCCTATCTGTTGCGGGCGCAGGATATTTGCGGAGCTCTGACTCTAGTACGAGAGGACCGGGTCGGACATGCCACTGGTGAATCAGTTGTGTTGCCAAATGCACTGCTGAGTAGCTATGCATGGACGGGATAAGCGCTGAAAGCATCTAAGCGCGAAGCCTGCTCCAAGATGAGATATCCTTTCAGGGCCGTCCGAGATGAGGACGTTGATAGGTTGCAGGTGTATAGCCGGTGACGGCACAGCCGAGCAATACTAATTGCCCGAAAATTTGCTCTTGACAGAATATGTTCTGCATCGTTTCCGGTGTTCATGTCAAAATGGCGAGGTAGCTCAGCTGGTTAGAGCGCATGATTCATAATCATGAGGTCGGCGGTTCAAGCCCGCCTCTCGCTACCAAACTGAAGATTACAGAGCAAGAGTGCTCGATGGTACGTAATCATTGAAAATATTAAAAGGTGTTTATAACGCGGGGGATCCACCTCTTCCCATTCCGAACAGAGAAGTTAAGCCCCGTCGTACCGATGGTACTGCCGTAAGGTGGGAGAGTAGGCAGACGCCGAATTGAGAGAGCCTCAGATCAATCTGGGGCTTTTTTCTTTTCCCCTGCTTCCTCTTAGATTGCGAATGGAGGAAGTGAGTTCCTGGTTGCCGTAAACTGAATTTGACTTATAAAAGAATGAATAAAATGAAAGGAATGAAATTTCTTTTTCTGATGGTATTTCTTGTCATGCAAGGGAGCCTTTGGGCACAAAAAGTGTATGAAGTACAAGATCCTTTGGACCGGGTGAAAATAAAAGTGGAAGTTGGTAATGAAAACATTTCCTATTGTGTTTGGCATGATGGAGAAATGGTGATTGCTCCTTCGGTGATTTCAATGACTTTGACCGATGGCCGCATTTTCGGTGCAAATCCCCGTGTGGTGAAGGTGAGGCGCAGAAATATAGAAGAGATCATCCGTCCTCCTTTATACCGGAAAAATATCATAGAGGATAAATGCGGTGAGCTTACTCTTGATTTCAGGGGAGGATATAGTCTGATCTTCCGGGCCTATGCCGATGGGGCAGCCTATCGGTTTGTATCTCATCTGAAGGCATCTTTTGAAGTGAAAAGTGAACAAGCGGTTTTCGGTCTGCCCGGCGATTGGAAAGTTTACGCAGCCTATCCCAAAGGACGTATGAACGATGGGAAGCCGGATCCTTTTTACAGTTGTTTCCAGAACACCTATTCTCATCATGCCCTTTCGGAATGGGGTGAAGGAGAATTGGCTTTTTTGCCGCTATTGGTTGAAATGCCGGGGGGCAAAAAGATTTGTATCACAGAGGCTGATTTGATGAGTTATCCGGGAATGTACCTTTCCTGTGAAACCGGTAAAACCGAGTTGAAAGGGGTATTTGCAGCCTATCCGGATCGGATTGAACCTGAAGTCAGAGGTCTTAAGGGTGTAGTAAAATCCCGTAAAGATTACATTGCTAAAGCCGGTGGTGAGACTGCTTTCCCTTGGCGGGTGATGGTGATTGCTGCCGAGGATAAAGCATTGCTCGACAACGATATGGTTTATCGGCTGGCAAGTGCCGCTCGTTTTTCGGATTTTTCGTGGATAAGACCGGGAAAAGTGGCTTGGGACTGGTGGAATAATTGGAATCTTTACCACGTAGATTTTCCTGCCGGTATCAATACCGAGACTTATAAACATTATATCGACTTTGCTTCCCGCCATGGGATTGAATATGTAATCCTTGACGAGGGGTGGTCCGTTCCCGGAGCGGCCGACCTGATGCAGATAGTTCCCGAAATCGATTTGCAGGAGATTATTGCTCATGCTAACCGTAAGCATGTAGGCATCATTTTGTGGGCAGGGTATCTGGCATTTGACAAGGATATGGATAATGTTTGCAAACACTATTCCGAAATGGGAGTAAAGGGGTTCAAAATTGATTTTATGGACCGGGATGACCAGATTGCTGTAGATTTTAACCGCAGGGCGGCGGCTACCGGAGCAAAGTATAAGCTGCTGATCGATTTGCACGGCACGTATAAGCCTACCGGTTTGCAGCGGACTTATCCGAATGCCATTAACTTTGAAGGGGTATTCGGGCTGGAAGAAGTGAAGTGGGCCGCAAAGGATATGGATCAGGTGACTTACGATGTGACTTTCCCCTTTATCCGCATGGTGGCGGGGCCTGTGGATTATACCCAAGGGGCGATGAACAATGCCAATAAGGAAAATTTCCGTGCTGTCTATACCGAGCCCATGAGTCAGGGAACCCGTTGCCGCCAGTTGGCTGAATATGTGGTATTCGAATCTCCTTTGAATATGCTGTGTGATTCGCCTGCTAATTACGAGAAAGAGGAAGAATGTACTTCTTTTATTGCCGGTATTCCTACGGTATGGGACCACACTCTCCCTTTGCAGGCGAAAATCGGTGAATATATTGTCATCGCACGGCAAAAAGACGGAGTATGGTATGTCGGTGGATTAACCGATTGGGAGGCTCGTGATGTAGAAATTGATTTATCGTTCTTGTCTGCGGGAAACTATCGGGCCGAACTTTTTAAGGATGGCATCAATGCCGACCGGGTGGCTAAGGATTATAAAAGAGAATTTTTGGATTTGACGGCAGGACAGAAGTTGAAGGTTCATTTGGCTCCTGGCGGGGGTTTTGTAATGAAAATCAACCCATAACTCTTTCCTGTTGATCGAGGTAAGATGCCGGAGCCGGTTCCCGAATTATGCGGATGGGACCGGCTCTGGTGTTTAAGGGTTTTCTGTAATCCGGGTTGTTTTTTCAGATGGGGAGTTTTTCAGGCGTAGGAAGAAATATTTTTCTGACAAAATGTCTTGTTTTAATAGTTGGCATAAATATTGATTTCATTTTTTTAAACGATAAAATTAAATATCCCGAATTATGATCTCAGAAAAATTACAAAATGCCATTAACGAACAAATCACTGCCGAAATGTGGTCTGCTAACCTGTATCTTTCTATGTCATTCTATTTTGAAAGAGAAGGTTTCAACGGTTTTGCTCATTGGATGAAAAAACAGTCTCAGGAAGAGATGGAACATGCCTATACAATGGCTGACTATATTATGAAGCGCGGAGGAGTGGCCAAAGTAGACAAAATCGATGTCGTACCTCAGGATTGGAGCAGTGCATTGGAGGTATTCGAACATGTTTATCAGCACGAATGTCATGTTTCTGCCCTCATCGACAAACTGGTTTCCGTTGCTCATGAAGAAAAAGACAATGCCACCCAGGATTTCCTTTGGAGCTTTGTCCGGGAACAAGTGGAAGAGGAAGCTACCGCTCAGGGGCTTGTTGACAAAGTAAAGAAGGCTGGCGAAGCCGGTCTGTTTTTCTTGGATTCCCAACTGGGTGCCAGAAAATAAACGATAAAGAAGTCTGTCAAATTGAGTTGCACCCCGAAAGTTTTGTATTTAACTTTTAGGGTGCAATGGGTATGATAATTATTTTCTGCGGCGCCGGGCCAGGATCCAGGCGGCTGTTAGGACGATCAGCGCGGGGATGATCCACCGGAAGAGGATTTTCACGATTTTGTACATGCCGGCGCTTAGGTACAATGTATCGTCGGGGGCTGTCGGACGGGTCATATCGACCGGATACCTTTCTCCGGACAGGTAGGAAAACACCTCGGTCATAAAGCTGAAATTGGCAGCGGCGATTCCTTCCCGGTTTTGTTCCAGTTCGCCGGCGGTGAAGAGATCGGAATCACCGGAGACGATGATGCGCTGCTCTTTGCCGTTTACCGTTCTGTGTAAAGCTACGACCAGAGGGTGGCCGTTTTCCGCAAGTTCTGCGACCGGCATCGTTTCGAAAATTCCCGGTCCGGTTTCTATGGCGGCACAGCCGTTCAATACCACTTTTTGTTGCCGGGCGAAAATGTTTTTCCCGATTCGGGCGGCTGCGGTTTTCGTGATACTTCCGGGGAGCAGTTCAGGGGCATAGTCCGGAAAGGTCTGTTGATATACCGCTGAATCCAGACGGACTCCGGTCCCTTCCAGGATCCGGTTTACAATGTCCTGCCTGCCGGGTTCTCCGGTGATCAGCATATTTCCTCCTGCCGCGAGGTAGGCTCTTACTTTTTCAAGCGCTTCGGGAGAGAAGTCGGTGCGCGGATCCGCTATGACCAGAATGTCCGTGTTTTCCAGCTTTTCTTCTTCTTTTTCCAAGGAGCGGTTGGAGAAATCGAACCCCTGGTTGACCAGCGCCTGCCGGTTATTGCGGATCACCAGCGGGTAATAGTTCGTCTCCTTAAGGGTGAGGCCTCGTTCTGCATGTTCTGTTGAAAAGCAAACCTGCACCGCTCCTTCTGCCAGCCGTTTCAGCGCGGCTGAAATTTCTTGCTCCGAAGGTTCGTAATTGTTGTCATCGAAAAAACGCAGGATGGCTTTGACTCCATTGGCCCGTTCTACCTGATAAACCAGCCGGTTGCCCTCTCCGGACAGATCGATTTGTTTCCGGATTTCTTCGGGGGGCAGGAACAGACCGGGATCGTAATCCTCTGCCTGACAGATTTGGCTCACCTGGTCCTGAAGCGATACTCCTGCCGCTAATGGAGGCATATTGTCGCAAACATCGTAATAATAGACAAAATTCAGTTTCGTATCTGGTTTGAAGCGGACAAAGCGTTTCAACGTATTGTATATTGCCATGTGCCGGGCAGGCATACCGTATCCGGATTTGGGATCCAACAGATTGACGTATAACGTAAAGGTCAGATCATCGTCCAGGTGTTTCATGAATTCCTGCACTTTGGGAGGGATGGTGTTCGATTTAATATAAGTCACATCCTTGTATTTCATCAAAGAAGGCCGGGAAGAAAGGTAACCGATGCCCAAAGCGATCACTACTACCACGGTGTACTTTGCCGCTTCTACGGATTTCGGAAGAAGCTGCCTTTCCGCACGTAGTTTCAGGATGGTCAGAACGATAAACATTGAAATCACAACGACAAAGTAAATAAGATCTTCCGATCCGATCAATCCGGCAATCAGATGTCTGCCCCGTTCCGACATAGCCAGCCACCAGGTGATCTCTCTCACGAAACTGATCTCCTGTCCGACCTCTTGTACGTAACTTAAAAAAGTAAGCAGCAGCAATGTACCGACAGCGGCAAGGATGGAATATTGGGTCAGCGATGACATAAAGAGCCCGATGGCGGCGTAAGTACAATATACCAGAAAGCAACCTGCAATGCCTGTCAGTGCCCAGGAAACGTTCAGGTCTTTTATCCATACCGCTGCACAAATGGTCTGAACCACCAGTATCAGCATCAGTATCAGACCGAACAGCATGAGGGCGAGATATTTACCTCCGATGATCTTTGCCGGTCCGACAGGCGAAGAATAAAGCAGTTTCACGGATCCCAAGTTGTATTCCCGGCTCATCAGTCCCATGGTCAATAGCGGTATATACCAAAAAAGATGATTTATGATGCCCGATAATACGCCTACAGGTCCTGCCATCAGGGAATAAGTCAGATACAGCTGATGTGCTTTGCCCATTTCCTTGATTTCGACCATTCTTCCCAACACATCGGTGAAAGCCATGCCTGCCTGGAAAGCAAATAAACACAAGAGCAGCCAGGCGATGGGCGAATAAAATAACATGCGTAATTCGGTGTACGCAATATAAAATACTGTTTTCATTCTTCTCTATTTATTTTCTTTTTCTTCGACTCCGGTAAATTCCGAAAATAGTCAGCAGCAGGAGCGGATAGGCGCCCAATGCACCGGTTTTCACCCAAAAGATGTCCCTTCTGCGCAAAGAGATGTAATTATCTATGGGACTATAGGAGGTGATGGGGATCGGGTATTTGTCGTATATCAGCCACCGGAACAGGTTTTGCCGCAAGGTGGCGTTTCCGTTGGCGACACCTGCATGAGGGCGGGCATATTCCCCGTTGCTGAGCCAGTCGGCATCTCCGCAGACCACAATCCGTTGCTGACGGTTGCCGACTGTCCGCTGTAGGGCGACCACCACCGGGTTGCCGAGGGAATCGGTTTCGTTGCCGCCGTTCATGCAGGTTGTATTCGGATCGGTCCGGACTATTGCCCAGGCGTCGAATCCTTTGTCTTCGATGGAAAGACCGGCGCATCCCGGCAGGACTGCCGCCCATCCGCTACGGAACAGATTGCCGGCAGACGGACTGAGACGGGCGATGTCTCCGGTAAATCCGGCGATCACCAGATCCGAATGTTCCTCTTCTGATCTCTGTATCAGTTTTCCGGTAAACTGTATGCCGATGTTTTCCAGCAACGGATTCAGAATCTCTTCTTTGCCGGGCTCTCCCAGTATGAGCAGATTGTTGCCTGTTGCGATGTACTTTTTCAAGCTGGCTGATTCCTGTTCCGAAAATTCCTTTTGCGGATCGGCGATGACCAGTAATTCCGTTGTTTCCGGAATACCGTTCGCCGCATTTTCCAGCAGTTGCACCTGATAGCCCAGATTCACCAAGCTTCCCCGGATTCCCGGAGAGGATACTGTGCGGTAGTATCCGGCATCACCTTTGTTGTAGATGTCCCGTTCTCCATTTCCGGTCAGGAAAACGGTTTCCACCGGTTTTTCGGCCAGACTTTTCAGGGCGACGACCATTTCCCTTTGCCGGGGATACACCTGATTGTCATCGAACATACGCAGGAAAGTCCGCACGCTGTCTTTCCAGACGAATTGCCGGACCAGACGTCCTTCTTCTTTCGACAAATCGATTTGTTTGTACATTTCTTCCGGCGACAGGATACGGTCGAAATTCAGATGTTTCGCCCGGCAGTACTTTTCCGCTTTCTCGCGGAGGGTTTCGCCGCTTTCAGGATCGGGGGTGCCGTCGTAATAATAGATGTACTCCATCTTCAGGCCGGGCTTGAAACGGATGTATTTCCTGAATTGTTCGAAATCCGATTTGTAGAATCCGGGCAATCCGAATATGGCATGCGGTCCCAGGATGTTGACGTAAGTGATCAGTTTCAGATCTCCGTCTACACGTTTCAACCATTCCTGGGTGACCGGCGAAACGGTATTCAGTTGACTGCGGGTCATGTCCCAGTAGAAAGTCAGTTGCGGACGTGAAGCACCATAACCGATGCTGAAAACGGCAACGAATAAACAGGTGTATTTTATCCCCCAGTTTCCCCGTTGGCGGTCCCGTTTTCGCTGTAAATGCCAAAGCGTCAAAATCAGGAATAATGCGATCACCGTCAGGAAATATATGGCGTATTCCGAACAGAACAGACCGTTTATAAATTCGCCTGTTTTGGAAGAAAGTGCCAGCCAATAGGTGATGTCCCGGACG
Source organism: uncultured Odoribacter sp. (assembly GCA_964564205.1). Classification (GTDB taxonomy): domain Bacteria; phylum Bacteroidota; class Bacteroidia; order Bacteroidales; family Marinifilaceae; genus Odoribacter. Next base: position 7,473 of record CAZMAE010000147.1, read on the forward strand.
ACAGGGACATCCTGTCCGATATTTTTGACTAAACTCAGGCAGCTGAAGGCGGCCAGGGTACCGATCGCCGACACGATCTGATTGGATGTCAGGGACGATATGAAAAGACCGATTGCCGCATAAGTACAGATCAGCAGGTACATGCCCAGAAAATTGCACAAGATGTACAGCCAGTCGATATTTTCTATTGTACAGG
>CAZMAE010000148.1:0-4933 GCA_964564205.1 uncultured Odoribacter sp.
GCGGTCCAACGGCTTCAACTATCCTGCCGATAATGACCATCGGTCCGAACGGCTGAGTGTTTTCACCCGGAAGGCTCCCTATAGCTACGGTTGGGATTGGGGAATCCGGATGGCAACGAGTGGTGTGTGGCGGCCGGTGACGCTGTATTTTCAGGATGTGGTTTCGGTGGAAGATTTTTACGTCCGCCAGCTGAAGGTTTCTGAAGAGATGGCAGAGCTGTCGGTGGAAACGGAATTGAGAAAACTTATTCGTCCGTCGGAAGAGGTTGTGGTAAGGGTTGAATGGGCTTTGCCGGGAGAGCAGAAACAGATTTCGGAGCAAAAAGTGTTGTTGGACAGTGCGCGGACGACCGTGGTTTTTCCGTTGCGCTTGTCCCGGCCTGCGCTTTGGATGCCCAATGGATGGGGAAAACCTGTATTGTACGATTTTTCGGTATCGGTGCTTTGTGACGGCAAGGAAGTGGCTTGCCGCAAGCGGCGGGTGGGGTTGAGATCGCTTCGTGTGGTTCAGAAAAAGGATGTAGAGGGGGAATGTTTTTATTTTGAAGTGAACGGATGTCCTTTGTTTGCCAAGGGAGCCAATTATATTCCTTCGGATGCCCTTTTGCCGGCTGTCACCACTGAGCGTTATCAGCGATTGTTCCGGGATGTCCGGGAGGCCAATATGAATATGTTGCGTGTATGGGGAGGCGGGGTTTACGAGGACGACCGTTTTTATGATTTGGCGGACGAAAACGGGATACTGATCTGGCAGGATTTTATGTTTGCCTGTACGACTTATCCTTCCGATCCTTTTTTCCTGGAGCAGGTGGCCCGTGAAGCGGAATACAATATCCGCAGGTTGCGGGGGCATGCCTGTCTGGCGATGTGGTGCGGCAATAATGAAATAGAAGAAGGGATAAAATATTGGGGGTGGAACAGGAAATACACCCCTGAGGTTTATCGGGAAATGAAAGTCGGGTACGATCGGTTGTTCCGGGAATTGTTGCCCCGGAAGGTGAAAGAGCTGGATCCTGAACGCTTTTATATGCATGGGTCTCCTTATTTTGCCAATTGGGGACGGCCTGAGAGCTGGAAGATTGCCGATAGTCATAATTGGGGGGTGTGGTATGGAAGAAAGCCTTTTGAGAGTCTGGATTCCGAAATTCCACGTTTCATGAGCGAATTCGGATTTCAGTCTTTCCCGGAAATGAAAACCATTGCGACCTTTGCTTCGCCGGAGGATTACCGGATCGGATCGGAGGTGATGAAGGCTCATCAGAAGAGTTCCATCGGGAATGAACTGATCAGGACTTATATGGAGAGGGAGTATAAAGTTCCGGAGCGGTTTGAGGATTTTGTGTATGTCGGGTTGGTGATGCAAGGCCGCGGCATACGGCGGGGATTGGAAGCCCATCGCCGGAACAGGCCTTATTGCATGGGGACTTTGTATTGGCAATTGAACGACAGCTGGCCGGTGGTGTCTTGGTCCGGAATAGATTATTACGGGAACTGGAAAGCTTTGCACTATCAGGCGAAGCGGGCGTTTGCGCCATTGCTGGTGAGTGTGGTGCGTGAGCGTGATTCTCTCGGGATCTGGTTGGTTTCCGATTTACCGGAGAAACAGGAGGGGTTGCTGCTGGAGATGAAGCTGACTGATTTTTGGGGGAAAGTGCTGAAGAAACAGCAGTTGCGTACGGAAGCGGAAGCGAATTCTTCCCGGAAAATAGTTGAAGCGGCTTTGAAAACATGGCTGTCTTCCGGGGAGGCGGACAATTGCTATTTATTGTTGACTTTGAAGGATAAATCCGGCCGGGTTGTCTTTGAAGAGCCTTGGTTCTTTGAGGCACCTGTTCATCTGGAATTGCCGGCGATCCGTCTTAAATGGCAGCAGCGGGTTTGGGACGGCGGTTGCGAGCTTACCTTGAAGTCGGACGGGCTGGCCAAGGACGTTTTTATTGAAGTGCCTTTTCAGGGGGCCCGGTTGAGTGATAATTTTTTCGACTTGCTTCCGGGGAGTATCCGTAAAATCCGGATTACCTCTCCCGAAATAAAGAAAGGACAACCGGTTGAAATATCGGTGAAGCATCTCGGTGGGGTGGAGTAATATGGTAAAATATCTTCTTAATCTATAAAAAGTACGACTATGAGAAAATTATGGAGTGGATTAGGGATCTTGGCATGTATGGCTTTTGTTTTTTCCTGCAGTCCTAAGCAGGAAGTTGCCGATTATCGCGTGATCCCTTTACCCGGAACAATTTCAGTTCAGACGGGCGATCCGTTTGTTTTGGATCATCAAGTGAAAATTCTTTATCCGGAAGGCCATGACGGTATGAAGCGGAATGCTGAGTTCCTCAAGGAATATATTCAGGAGTCGACAGGTAAGGAACTCACCGTGGAACCCGGAACGGAGGGGGCTCACGCTATTGTGTTGAAATTGGGCTTGCAGCATGAAAATCCGGAGGCTTATCAGTTGGCGGTTACGGATAAAGGAGTGACGATTGCGGCACCGACAGAAGCGGGAGTGTTCTATGGGGTGCAGACTTTGCGCAAGTCGTTGCCCGTAGTGCGGGATGCGGAAGTGGTTCTGCCGCAGGTGGTGGTAAACGATGCCCCCCGGTTCAGCCATCGCGGGATGATGCTGGATGTCAGCCGTCATTTTTTTGCGCTTGATTCGGTTAAGCGTTATATCGATTTACTGGCTTTGCATAACATCAATCGTTTCCATTGGCATCTGACCGATGATCAGGGATGGAGAATCGAAATTAAGAAATATCCCGGGTTGACGCAGGTGGGATCCAAGCGCAGCGAAACGGTGATCGGGCATAATACGGGAAAATATGACGGTATTCCGTACGGAGGGTTTTATACTCAGGAAGAGGCCCGTGAGATTGTGAATTATGCAAAAGAGCGCTATATCACCGTTATTCCCGAAATAGACATGCCGGGGCATATGCTGGGAGCTTTGGCTGCCTTTCCTGAGCTGGGATGTACGGGAGGACCTTACGAGGTGTGGAGAATGTGGGGAGTTTCTGAAGAAGTGTTGTGTGCCGGGAATCCTAAGACCTTACAATTTGTGAAAGATGTTATGGACGAGTTGATGGATATTTTTCCGTCCGAATATTTTCATATCGGCGGCGATGAGTGTCCAAAGGTTCGCTGGAAGGAATGTCCTAAATGTCAGGCTAAAATCAAGGAGTTGAAGCTCAGAAACGATTCGCAGCATGCTGCTGAAGAAAGATTGCAAAGTTATTTCATGTCCGAAGTCGAAAAGTATCTGAATGAGCACGGCCGCCGTATTATCGGCTGGGATGAAATTCTGGAAGGAGGAGTGGCTCCCAGTGCTACCATTATGGCGTGGAGGGGTGTCGGAGAAGGTGTAAAAGCGGTGAAACTGCAACACGATGTGATTATGGTGCCTACGACGTATTTGTATTTCGATTATTACCAAGCTCAAGACAAAGCACAAGAGCCGATAGCTATCGGAGGATACGTTCCTCTTGAAAAGGTATACAGTTTTGATCCGGTTCCGGCGAATCTGACTCCCGGGGAAGCCAAACATATAATTGGTACTCAGGCGAATTTGTGGACGGAATATGTTCCTAATTTCCGGCAGGTGGAATATATGGTGCTGCCTCGTATGGATGCTCTTGCTGAAATCCAATGGGTAGAGCCCGGTCAGAAAAATTATGAAGATTTTCTTTCCCGCATGCCGAAAATGTTCAGTATTTACGATCTTTATGGATGTAATTATGCCCGGCATTTGTTTGACATTCAGGGCAATTTTACTCCGAATGCACAGGAAGGCGTGCTGGAAGCAGACTTGTCAACGCTGGGAAAGGCTGATATCCGTTATACCCTGGATGGATCGGAGCCTTCGGCAACCTCTTCGCTGTATTCGGTCCCGTTGAAAATCAAAAACGATTGTACGCTGAAAGCGGTGGCTATCCGCCCTTCGGGAAATAGCCGGGTGCTGACGGAGAAAATCAGTCTGAATAAGGCTACCCTGAAACCGATTACTCTATTGCAACCGGTTAATAAACAATACAGTTTTAAAGGTGCTCCGACCTTAGTCGACGGTTTGCAGGGCACTCCGAATTATAAAACCGGCCGTTGGATTGCTTTCTATGGGAATGACCTGGAGGCCGTAATCGATTTGCAGCAGCCTACTGAGATCTCGAGTGCGGCAATCGCCACTTGTGTTGAAAAGGGGGATTGGGTTTTTGATGCCCGGGGTTTTGCTGTGGAAGTGTCCGATGATGGACAAACGTTTCGTCCGGTGGCTTCGGAAGATTATCCGGTGATGAACGCTTCGGACCGGAATGGCGTCTATAATCACAAGCTGTCATTCGACCCTGTCAAGGCTCGTTATGTGAAGGTTTGTGCCCGCTCGGAGCGTCGGATTCCCGACTGGCATGGCGGTAAGGGAAACCTGGGATTTTTGTTTGTGGACGAAATCGCGCTGAATTGATATAAGAAAATCTTTATTGTCTGTTTCTTCCATTATCATTAACGGAAGAACAGACAATTTTTTAATGACACCTTTCAGGGCAACCGCATCAAAATTTGGCTGATAAAAAATAATTTTTAAACTTGCAAAACAGAATAGAAATGACTTGGGGCAAATGACACCGAAGCAAGAGGACGATATTTTGAAAGCCATGTCGGAAGGCGATGAAGAAGCTTTTCATCGTCTTTTTGATATTTGGTATAAACCGATGTGTGTATATGCCATGAACTATATCGATTCGTTCGATGATGCGGAGGATATTGCCCAAAACATCCTGGCCCGTTTTTGGCTGAAATATTCCAAGGAAAATTTTGCGGGTTCGTTAAAAGGCTATCTGTTTGCTGCGGTTCAGTATGATTGTATAAGGGTTCTCCGCCGGCAAAAGCGGCGGGTGAATGAGGAACAATGGAGAGCCGAAAGCGAATCCGGAAAGGGGGAAGAGAG
>CAZMAE010000149.1:0-3278 GCA_964564205.1 uncultured Odoribacter sp.
ACAAAAGCTGACTAATATCAAGTCAATTAAAATAGTATAAGAATAAAATATTTCCCCCCCTTTATAATTTGTGGAATTTGGAATGATTTAAAAATCAAACGCAAAGCTTATGAAGCGCCGGCCGTACCCATTTCCTTCACCCGCGATCAATACCGGGATGGGAAAAGAGACCAGATTGCCATCATCGAACGCTACCAAAAAGCACGGTTAAAAGACGCGATGGAATTTGTCGCCAGCGATCTGCCGCAAACCAAGCTCACAGGCTATTCGGAACCCTTGGATTATATTCCTTCCCGCAATTTGTTCATGCCGGTAGATTCGGCCAAAGTGGTCGCCACCGGAACCGTAAAACCTGAAAATGCCGGAGAGATTGTCAAGGAACTCGACATTCCCCTGCGGGGTAATTCGCTCAACAAATCACAATTGATGGTGCTCGACATTATCAGTACAAACAACTGGGAGCGTCCTATCTATTTCGGAATCGGACTGGGAGCGGATGCGTATATGGGCTTCGAAAAGTATTTCCAGCTGGAAGGGGCAGCCTACCGTCTGGTGCCGATTGAAACCCAAGACTCGTTATTATACAACACCGGAAGGATAGACAGCGACATTTTGTATGATAACCTCATGAACAAATTCGAATGGGGAAATATCAAAGACCCGAAAGTGAACATGGACTTTTTCCACGACAACACGATCGGAATAATGAAATACCGGAATACCTTCCTGCGCCTGGCCAGTCTGTTATACGAGGAGGGCAAGGAAGACAAAGCCATCGCAGTGCTGGACAAATCTCTGGAAGAACTGCCGTTGTCCCAGATTGCAGTCGATAATACCATGCTGGACTATATTCCCTTGTACTATGCGTTGGGGGCCACGGATAAGGCTAATCACTTGCTCGACCAATTAGCGACGGACAATTATCAAATGTTGAAATACATTTATTCCTTGTCTCCGAAATTTGCCAATACGCCCTTCATCCGGCAGGAAGAAAGACTGAGCTTCAACGTCATCCAAATGTTGCTGGACTACGCCATACAAGGAGGACAAAAAGAGTTGGCGATGGAAATTAAAAACAAGGTTGAAAGCATTTACAACCCTACGCTGATCCGCCCGCAAAAAAAGGAACCCCATACGTCGGATACAGCTAAAACAATAGAATTAAATTAAAATTACAGGAGGTTGCAGACGTAAACCCGGAAACGGGATTTATGCTCTGCAACAACTTTTTAACCAACAAAACATGATAACAATAGATCAACTGAAATCGGTTGAAGAACGCGGTGGCGCTCTGAGGAGGTATCTTTGACATCGACCGAAAAAAAATAGAACTCGAAGAAATAGAAATGCGGACCCAGGCTCCGGACTTTTGGAGCGACGCTCAAAATGCCGAAAAGGTGATGAAGCAAGTCCGGGAACTGAAAGGCTGGATTGAAGGTTGTGAAGAAGTATGCCGGTCCATAGACGATCTGAATGTGCTGTTTGATTTCGCCAAAGAAGGAGAAGCTACAGCCGAAGAAGTGGATGCCCACTATGCTGAAACGCTGAAGCTGGTTGAAAACCTGGAACTGAAAAACATGCTGCAGGGAGAAGCCGACGAAATGAGTTGCGTCCTGAAAATCAACTCCGGGGCAGGAGGTACAGAGAGCCAGGATTGGGCTTCCATGCTGATGCGCATGTACATCCGCTGGGCCGAAAACAACAAATACAAATGTTCCGTCAGCAACCTGCAGGACGGAGACGAAGCGGGCATCAAAACAGTCACACTGCAAATCGAAGGAGATTTTGCTTACGGCTATTTGAAAGGAGAAAACGGTGTCCACCGGCTGGTACGCGTATCGCCTTTCAATGCTCAGGGGAAACGCATGACTTCTTTTGCTTCGGTATTCGTCACCCCTCTGGTGGACGACACCATTGAAATTGAAATCTCACAGGCAGCAATCAGCTGGGATACCTTCCGTTCGGGAGGAGCCGGCGGACAGAACGTCAACAAAGTGGAATCGGGAGTACGGTTGCGCTATCAATATAAAGATCCTTATACCGGAGAAGAAGAAGAAATTCTGATCGAGAATACGGAAACCCGGGATCAGCCTAAAAATAAAGAGAATGCCTTACGCCAGTTGCGCTCTATCCTTTACGATAAAGAACTGCAACACCGGATGGCCGAACAGGCAAAAGTGGAGGCCGGCAAGAAAAAAATCGAGTGGGGATCGCAGATCCGCAGTTATGTCTTTGACGACCGGCGGGTAAAAGACCACCGGACCAATTTCCAGACATCCGATGTCGGCGGAGTCATGGATGGAAAAATCGATGATTTCATCAAAGCTTATTTAATGGAATTCGGCAGTCAGGAATAAGAACATGAGGAAGTATGATTTAGATTTTTCATCAAGCAGGATATTGATCATCGGAGATGTGATGCTGGATAAATACTACTTCGGCAACGTCGGCCGCATTTCTCCGGAAGCTCCCGTACCTATTGTGAATATATGCAAAGAGGAATCCCGGTTGGGTGGAGCAGCCAACGTGGCCAACAACATCACCTCCTTAGGAGGCACCACCTTGCTATGCGGCCGGATCGGACACGATCTGTTCGGCAAAGAGACCGAACGCATCGCCCGCCAAAAGAATATCCGTACTTTTTTTGTAAAATCTGCCTCACCGACCATCACAAAAGCCAGGATCATAGGCGAGAAGCAACAAATCGTCCGGGTGGATTACGAGGATAAGGCTGTCATCCGCGAATCGGAGCAAAAACTTCTGCAAGAAGCCATCCTGGCCAATCTCTCCGATTATGATATTCTGGTCATCTCCGATTATGGCAAAGGCTTAATCACTGACGGCTTCTGCTGTTTCCTGATCCGGGCCGCCCGAAAAGCAGGGAAAATTGTCATTGTGGATCCGAAAGGGAAAAACTGGGAAAAATATTCCGGAGCCGATATTATCACCCCCAATGTAAAAGAGTTAAGCGAAATAGCGGGTCATATCGTTCCTAACACCGACAGGGCCATCGAGCAAGCCGCCCGGCAAGTGATCGAAGCCTATCAGCTGAACTCTCTGCTCGTCACCCGAAGCGACAAAGGCATGAGCCTGATCGGCAACGCAGCCCCCATTCACCTTCCGACCCATTCGGAAGAGGTCTTCGATGTCAGCGGCGCGGGAGACACCGTTGTAGCTGCGCTAAGCATATGCCTGTCCATCGGCCTTCCAATTACTGAAGCGATGAAGATCGCAAACATAGCAGCCGGTATCGTAGTAAAGAAAATCGGAACTGCCAC
>CAZMAE010000150.1:0-8512 GCA_964564205.1 uncultured Odoribacter sp.
AATATTTGCTTTGTTGACAGATATAATTTCTCTAAGCCGCGAAACAGAAATATTGCTGGAACTATGTTCAAGGCAGGCTTCATCGATACATGGGGACGTTATTCAAAAGTAGCACAACGATATTAGTCTTCTACCACAAGAATACCAAGTAAAGTACCACAAAAATACCAAGTGAAACACCACAAAAACACCAAACGAGCAATTGCTATTTGGATCTTGATAATGGATTTGAGGAATTGGAAGATGCCATAGCAAAGTTTGGGCAAACAGAAGATGTATTACACTTGGTTATAGCACGTTCTTATCTGTCAAATGACTTAAATTGGCTCTCACGGAGATTCGTAGATATTCTATCACAACAATGTGAAACTCAAACCTTTTGTTTTCGCATTGTTTTCGCAAAACGAAAATCAGCGACTTACGTTTGTTCGTAAATCGCTGATTCTTAATGTGTACCAGACTGGGTTTGAACCAGGGACCTCCAGATTATGAGTCTGAAAAGCTTTTTTATGGAAGGAGTAACTTTTGGTGATGTTTTCACTAAATAATTGTATTTTTGCAGACTGTGATCAGAAACATGAATAAAATCAATAATACCTATCCGCATGAGCATAGAAAGTTTGTTGACCGCAAAGGTCGCCGAGGCCGTGAAGCAATGCTATGGTGCCGACGCAGAGCCCGGTAAGATACAGTTACAGGCCACCCGCAAGGAATTTGCCGGCGACCTGACCGTTGTGACATTTCCGTTTACCCGCTTTTCCGGAAAATCGCCCGAAGAAACGGGAAGGCAGTTGGGAGAGTACCTGAAAGAGCATATCGGGGAAGTCAAGGATTTTAATGTCGTCAAAGGATTTCTGAATATTGAAATTTCGGCGGCTTACTGGGTGGGCGTCTTGAACGAAGTGGCCCGGGATCCCCGTTATGGGTATGCGTCTGTTCCGAGCGGACATTCTTATATGATTGAGTATTCTTCGCCCAATACCAACAAGCCCCTTCATTTGGGACATATCCGCAATAATCTGCTGGGGTGGTCGGTGTCGGAAATTCAGAAAGCCAACGGTCATAATGTGAAAATGGTGAACTTGGTCAACGACCGCGGTATTCATATCTGTAAAAGCATGATTGCATGGAAAAAGTTTGCCGGCGGAGCTACTCCGGAATCGACGGGCATAAAGGGCGATCATTTTGTCGGAGATTATTATGTGCGTTTCGATAAGGAGTATAAGGCCGAAATCCGGCAGTTGACGGATGGCGGAATGAGTGAGGAGGAGGCCAAAAAGCAGGCGCCGATTTTGCTGGAGGCACAGGAAATGCTGCGTAAATGGGAGGCCGGGGATGCAGAAACGGTGGCCCTGTGGCGGAAGATGAATGACTGGGTGTTGAAAGGATTCGACGAAACTTATCAATTGATGGGAATCGGATTCGATAAGGTGTACTTTGAGTCGCAGACTTATAAAAAGGGACGCGATATTGTGCTTAAAGGCCTTGCCGACGGCGTGCTTTACCGGAAAGAAAGCGGTAGTGTGTGGGCCGACCTGACGGGCGATGGTTTAGACCACAAACTGCTGCTGCGCGACGATGGGACTTCCGTTTATATGACCCAGGATATCGGTACGGCTTATGAGCGGTTCAGTGAATTCGACATGGATGAAATGATTTATGTCGTGGGTAACGAGCAAAACTATCATTTTCAGGTGCTTTCCCTGATATGCGGAAAACTGGGATTCCCTTGGGCCGGCAAGATCAGACACCTTTCCTACGGAATGGTGGAGCTGCCCGAAGGAAAGATGAAGTCGCGGGAAGGTACGGTGGTGGATGCCGACGACCTGATACAGGAAATGATCAATACCGCCCGGGAAACTTCGCAGGAGTTGGGTAAGCTGGAAGGGTATTCAGAGGAGGAAGCCGAAGAAGTCTACCGGAAAGTGGCTTTGGGAGCCTTGAAGTATTTCATACTGAAGGTCGATCCGAAAAAGACCATGATGTTCAATCCGAAAGAGTCGATCGACTTCAACGGAAATACAGGTCCGTTCATTCAGTATACCTATGCGCGTATCCAGTCTGTTTTGCGGAAGGCGGCAGAGGCGGGCATTGTTCCCCAGGCAGCCGGTACGGATGTGCCGGTTTCGGAGAAGGAACAAAATCTCATCAAGCTGATTGCCAAGCTGCCTGACGTGGTGAAAGAAGCCGGGGAGACGTATAGTCCCGCCTTGTTGGCCAATTATGCCTACGATTTGTCCAAAGAGTTCAATCAGTTCTATCACGATTTTTCTATTCTCAGGGAAGAAGATGCCGCTTTGAAAAATTTCCGGTTGTTGCTGGCGCGGGAATGTGGCGTGGCTGCCCGGAATGCGATGGGTATGCTGGGGATCGAAATGCCTGAAAGAATGTAGCTCTTGCAACTGTCTGCTGCTGAAATCAAGTGTCACTCGGGAGGAAAAGATGAATCTGACAAATTATCATAGTCATTGTACGTTTTGTGACGGCAGGGCTCCTATGGAGGAGTATGTAAAAGCTGCCGTCCGGGCGGGTTTTACGGCTTATGGGGTCTCTTCGCATGCTCCTCTTCCGTTTCCGGCAAAATGGACGATGTCCATGGAACAGTTGCCCGCCTATCTGCACGAGTTGGACCGGTTGAAGGAGAAGTATGCGGGGCAGATCGAATTATTCGGAGGTTTGGAAATCGATTACCTCGATGAACGGCATAATGCGGCTAGCCCTTTGTTTCGGGAGTTGCCGCTGGATTACCGGATCGGTTCGGTTCATCTGGTGTATACGGACGAAGGAGAGATTGTCGATACCGATACGGGAGGAGAGAACTTCAGGATGCTGGCCGACCGTTGTTTTCACGGCGATGTGAGAGAAATGGCCCGGCGGTATTACGAAGCTTGTGAACAGATGCTGGAATGCGGGGGCTTCGATTTTGTCGGGCATGCCGATAAGATTGCCTGGAATATGGAATATTGCCGTCCGGGGATAACGGACGAATGGTGGTACAGGAATCTGAGGGACGGATTTTTTGATTCGGTAGCCCGGAAAGGGGTGATGCTTGAAATCAATACCAAGGCGTATCTCTCCAAAGGATGTTTTTTTCCCGGTGAACCGCATTTTGCGGCGATCCGTCGTTTGAACATACCTGTTGTAGTCAATTCCGATGCCCATTTTCCGGATTTGATCGATGCCGGACGGCAGGAGGCTTTGGAGGCTTTGGCGAATGCCGGCTTCCGCTCGGTCATGGAGTTGCACGCCGGGGGATGGCGGGAAATGCCGGTCGGCGTTTCCGCAGACCGGGTGAATCGGACGGTTGGTGAAAAAATTGTTTTATGAGTAAAAGAATGGAAATGAACTCAAGGATTGATACAGAAGAGGCTTTAAAACTGGCTATTCGCTGGGCCCGTGAAACGGGTAAAATACACCTTGCTTATTTCAGAGGTCAAAATCTGGATATCCGCACCAAATCGAATGTTTACGATGTGGTGACCCGGGCCGATAAGGAGAGTGAAGCTTTCCTGATCCGGGAAATCAAAACTGCTTTTCCGGACCACGCTGTCTTGGGTGAAGAAAGCGGCGAACATGCCGGGACGGGCGGCTATCGCTGGGTGATCGATCCTTTGGACGGGACCAATAACTATAGTCAGGGATTGCCCGTATTCACCGTTTCCATCGGGTTGCAGCATCAGGGAGAAACGGTGTTGGGGGTGGTGTATGCCCCTTATTTTGACGAACTTTATACGGCTATGAAGGGGAAAGGGGCCTTTTTGAACGGGAAGGCCATACAGGTGTCCCGTAAGGGCGACCTTGAGCATTCGGTGTTGGGAACGGGTTTTCCTTACGATAAGGATGTAAATCCGGATAATAATGCGGCCAATCTGGCGGCGATATTGCCCCATTTGCGGGGAATCCGGCGGATGGGATCGGCAGCCTACGACCTTTGCTGTACGGCAGCGGGGTGGCTGGATGGCTATTGGGAACTGGGACTGAATCTCTGGGATATGTGCGCCGGGGCTCTGATCGTGGAAGAGGCCGGAGGAATGGTACGGCGTTTCCGGGAAAACCGGGGCATTTCCATTATTGCAGGGAATGCGGAGATTGTTCAAAAAATTAACGGGATCATAAAATAACCCGTATTTCGGTCTTCACGGTGCAGAATACTGAAGAGCGACTATTGGCATAAACGGCGGAGAAGGGTCTGCAATCTGTAATTTGATAAAATCTGATTTATGAAAATAATTGTATTATGTTTATTAGTATGCCTGTGTGTCCGGGCAGAGGTCCGTTCACAGGAAAAAGTAGCCGTTTATCCCGTCCCCAGGGAGCTTAACTTGAGAGAAGGACAATTGGAGGTTCCTGCTCTCTATCGCCTGCTGGGGGAAGAAACAGCTGATGCAGATGCTGTGGCCGGATTGAAGGCATTGCTGGGGAAGGAACCGCAGCAACAAGGAAAGTTCACCGTTCACATCGGAAAGCGGGGAGACCGGGCAGTGGCGAAATTTGTCCGCCGCATCCCTCAAAGAGATGAAGGCTATTATTTGTCGGTGGAAGACCAACGGATTGTTTTGGCAGGAAACGACGATAGGGGCGTTTACTATGCAGTGAAGACCCTGGAGCAGTTGTTGGACGGCAACCGGCTGCCATTCATAGAAATCAGGGATTATCCAGCGGTCCGTTACCGTGGGGTGGTGGAAGGGTTTTACGGCACTCCCTGGAGTCATGAGGCTCGCTTGAGCCAGCTGAAGTTTTATGGGGAACACAAAATGAACACCTATATCTACGGGCCGAAAGACGACCCTTATCATAGCAGTCCGAATTGGCGTCAGCCTTATCCTGAAAACGAAGCGGCCAGGATCAGGCACCTGGTGGAGACGGCCGCACGCCATAAGGTGGATTTTGTATGGGCGGTCCATCCGGGACAGGACATCAGATGGAATCAGGAAGACCGTGATTTGCTGCTGGAAAAGTTTGAAAAAATGTACCGGCTGGGAGTCCGTTCGTTTGCCGTCTTTTTTGATGACATTTCGGGGGAGGGAACCGACCCGCAGCGTCAGGCCGAATTATTGAATGATATAAACGACCGGTTTGTGAAAGTCAAAAAGGATGTGAATCCTTTGATTATGTGCCCTACCGAATATAACAAAAGTTGGTCGGATCCGGCAAAAGGCTATCTGACTACCTTGGGAAGCGTGCTGGATCCTTCTGTTCAGATCATGTGGACCGGCGACCGGGTCATTTCGGATATCACAGAAGAAGGATTGAAGTGGATCAACGGAAAAATCGGCCGGCCGGCTTACATCTGGTGGAATTTCCCGGTATCCGATTATGTCCGCGACCATTTGTTGATGGGCTCTGTTTATGGTCTGGACCGGCATATCGGGCATGAGATGTCCGGATTTGTTACTAATCCGATGGAACATGCAGAGGCCTCGAAACTTGCCGTATTCAGCGTGGCGGATTATGCCTGGAATCCGGAAAAATTCAACAGCCGGGAGAGCTGGAAGGCTGCGCTGCGTGCCGTCTTGCCTGAGGATGCAGATGCGCTGGAGGTCTTTGCCGGCCACAATTCCGATACGGGACCCAACGGTCATGGCTATCGCCGGGATGAATCGGTGGAGATGCAGCCTGTGGTGGTCCGTTTTCTGGAAGGTTTACGGCAGGGACGTACCGGACAGGAAGATTATGCCGCCCTGGCCGACGAATTTGCCAGGATGGTGGAAGCGGCGGATGTGTTGTCTGTCAACCGGGAAAATCCTGCTTTGATTGCCGAGATCAAACCCTGGACGGAACAGTTTAAGAATTTAGGTCTGGCAGGCCTGGAAACGTTGGCCATGCTGAAGGCCGCAGAAACCGGCGATCAGCGGCTGTTTATGCGCAAATACAGACATGTCAGGGCTTTGCAGCGGGAAAGTTTCCGGATAGACCAGACTTATAACCAGAATCCCTATCAGCCGGGAGTGAAAACCGCTTCCAGGGTCATGCAGCCGTTTGTGGATACGCTTTTTGTGTGGGCTACGCGGTATTATAACCGGCAGACAGGAAGTGGTCTGGATAGTGAGGTTTACACTTCCCCGCATCGCTCTTACAGCAGTGTAGGCCAGTTTAAAAGCCTGCCTGTACGGCTGAAAGCCAATCGTGTGATTGTTTCGCCGGTGCTTGAAGTGGTGAAATGGGGGGCAGGCGAGTATCTGGGCGTCGAGCTGGACCGGATTTATGCGTTGCAAGGCTTGGAAGCCGATTTCGGGGTGAAGGAGTGTGTCGCCTGGCTGGAACTGGAGGTTTCCGCAGATGGCAGCCACTGGACGGCTCTGCCGCTTGAGCAGCAGAATAATCAGGTGAAGGCCGTTTTGCCGCAGACTACGGCCCGGTATGTGCGCTTGCTGAACAAAAGCGGGAAAGACCGGGAGGTTTATTTGAAAAAATGTGTCCTGATTCTTCGTCCGTAAGCGGACAATTTTCAGCAATTGCATCGGACCGATGAATAAGATAAGTTTTGGTTTGTTTGTGCTGATCCTGTTCTGGAATTGCCAGCAGGAGAAGGAGGCACCGTTCCTTTATTTGCAGCAGCGGGAATATGCCGTGAGCAATGATACCGGCCGGATCAGGCTGAATATCGTTTCTAACGGTGACTGGCTGCTGAACGGGGATGAAGGGTGGTGCCGCCCGGAGACCGTGCGGGGGCGGGGAGAGGCTCAGGTCGATGTCTTCATTGCTGCCAATCCGAAGGAAATCAGCCGGGTGGCGAGGATGAACCTGACGGGGCAAGGATTCGGTTACGAAATTGTCATTACGCAGTCGGCATTAAGTCTGGAGATAGATTCTTTACTGCTTCATTGCGGGCCGCCGGGAGGGGAGTATGAGGTGCATGTTTTTTCGAATACCGACTGGAGAGTGAAACACCGGACCGATTGGTTGACGGTCGATCCGGCGGAGGGAAGGGATAGCGGGAGTTTCCGGATTACAGTGAGTCCTTGTACGGAGAAGAAAGACCGGGAGGGAGAGGTTTCGGTGATGGCGGGTAATCTGGAAAGGAAATTGACTGTGGTCCAGCAGGGAATCTTGCTCGAAGCCGATACGTCGGCATTGTTTTTCGGTCTGGGGGGAGGAACGCAGCGGTTGGCCGTTCGGGCAAATGTGGAGTGGGAAGCCGAAGGGAACGATTCGTGGTGCGGGGTGGAGAAAGTGGAGGACAGTCTGTCGGTGACAGTGCCTGCAACAGCGGAATCCCGGACGACTTTTGTGACGATCCGGAGCGGAGAATGGAAAGAGACCATAACCGTGTTTCAAGGCAGGTGGCATAAAGACGGGGATATTGTCCTGTTCCGGCCCGAGGATGAGGGAAATCCGGTAAAGCTGGTGTTTATGGGCGACGGATTTATTGAAGACGATTTGACTTTCGGGGGAGCATACGACCGGGCGATGGCCGAAGCTATCGACGCTTACCTGAGTGTGGAACCTTATCGGACTTACCGGCATTATTTTTGTCCCTATATTGTGTATGCCGTGTCTGAGGAAAGGGGAATGTCGACGCGGGGCAGCGATAACCGGATTACGGTGAAGAAAAACACGGCGTTCAGTACCGATGTAAAGGAAGGAACGACGCTGATGAATGCGGATTTGGATAAGGTGCTGGAATATGCCCGGAAAGTTCCGGGGTTGAATACGCGGAATACTTCCATTGTGGTGGCCGTCAACGATGCACGGTATGCAGGAACTTGCTATCATTGGGGAAACGGACAGACGGTGTCATTGGTTCCGATGAACCGGGACCCGAATCCTCCGGGCGGATTCGGTCATTTGATGGTACATGAAGGAGCGGGGCATGGATTCGGCCGTCTGGCCGACGAATATACAGGCTACGGGGCGATTACGGAGCAGGCCCGCCGGGAGTTGATTCGGTCTCACGAACAGCAGCTGGATCCTTACGGGTTGGGGCAATTCCTGAATGTAACAACCTTGCCCGGAGCAACAACCGTGTACTGGAGCGATTTTGTCGGTCGTCCGGGATATGAGGCGGTCGGTTTTTTTGAAGGGGCTCATAATTTCGTGACCGGAGTGTGGAGATGTGAGGAAAAGAATTGTATGATCAATAATATTCTTTATTTCAGTGTCGCCTGCCGTTTGTCTATCGTGAAAAGATTGAAAGCGATAGCAGGAGAGACTTTCGGTCTGGACGAATTTATAGCGAACGATGTGTTGAAAGCCCCGGCTCCCGGACAATTGGCCGGTACCCGGAGTGATGTTATGCCTTATTATTATCCGGCACCCACTTCACCTGTTTTTGTTGCAGAAGAGTGAAGAAAACGGCCGGTTTGAAATCATGGATCACGGAATGTTTTATTTGTCGATTGATTTTACGGAATTTCCCGGCCGGGAAATTCCGTAAAATCAGCTTGGTTTATGATTCCGGCGATACTTTGAGCAACAACTGCTGTCCCTGCGGATTGGCCCATTCGGTGATGAGTTGACGGAATGCCGGATAGTTGGCCGGGGTAATCACTCTTTCCGGCAGACGGAGGAC
>CAZMAE010000151.1:0-1776 GCA_964564205.1 uncultured Odoribacter sp.
TGTCGAAATTTATTCACAAACACCTGCAGTTGAGAAGTCGCCTGAGCATTATTCTTTCTTGAGATATTACTATAACCAATGCAAAGAGCATACGATAGCATACCGTAAAATCCTCCAGATGAGGTTTTGACCTCGCAGTTAACTTGGTAATCACGACATGCTGTTAATGTCAGCCAATTTTCTTTAGGTTTAACTGTTTTAGTTGGTTTAGCCTTCAAGGGAATTATAAAGTCTTTCTCAGCACCTCTTATATAAACTTCTTCGTCTCTTAGATTTTCACGAGAAGAATCTCCACTATGACAGGCATCCACCACCAGAAGAAGATTCCCAGATGGACCTATTCTATTTTTAATTTTTGTCATCCACAATGCAATTTCATCATCTATAAGGTGCTTTTCACCTTTGTACGAATTAGAGTAGGCAAACATCGCATCATATGGAATCCAAGCCTCATCCCATCCATCATCTTCGTCGCCATTGACATCGGTAATCTGTTGACCATGCCCGGAAAAATGGATATATACTACGTCTCCTTTGCGGCTGTTATTGATCAAATTGCTAAAAGCTGCCGTTATCCCGGCTTTGGTTGCCGTGCTATTAATCAATGTGATTACATCTGTATAGCCACATTTCTTCAACATATCCTTGACAATCGGAACATCGCTGTCTCCATGAATCTTACTCCATCTCTTATCCTTATATTCTCCAAGCCCAACAACTAATCCATGTCGAGTTAATCCCCACGCTGATGAACCTGAGATAAGACAAACAACGATAATCAATTTTTTTATAATGATTGATGTTTTCATACCTATATACTCAACAAGGAGCATCGGCATGAACCCGATGTTCCTTATTCGAGATTCTAATCTGTCTCAATAGTGCGCTAGTATGCGTGTCCACAGTTTTTGCAGACATCGCCACATCCTTCGAAATCCGTACAAGACATATTGCGAAATACCTATAAAAGGAAATACACTAACAATATGATTGACAATAAAATGCCTCCTATTAGAAAGAATACCTTCTGAGTATCCGCCTTGTCTAAACCAAATACCGATTTCAGTATTATACTGACTATGCCTGCAATAATGGCTACGGGAATACACAAGAGAAACAGGTCGATTAAAAATCCGATAAAAGAAAGTGCTTTGTCAGGATTCTTCCCAATTATATATATTCCTCTTGCTGCCTTATCCCATTTCCCAGCATAAGTGGTTGTCGGAATACAAGATGCTATAAGAGTTGCAATGAAAATTAATCGTTTCATATTTATACTTTTTGGCATTACCACTTTTTTAGCCCATGTTTTTCTGGACCATGACCACATGTATGACCATGACCGTCTGTGTTAGAACAAGCGCCTTCATAGGTGCCGTTCTGGTGCTTGTAGCCCCAATAACCTGAGCAACTACAATTGGACTTTGTGCATTTGTTCTTTGTCTTGACAAATTTTTTTGTTGCGGCAGAGGATACAGATGCACTTGTTGATGTTGCGGCTATGGGTTTTGACGCAGCAAATGACTGTACCATCAAGGCGATTCCCAGCACGGCTACGAGAGCCGCGAGTACCTTTGTTATTCGTTTAATTTTCATATTGGTTTTGTTGTTTATTATTGTTTTCACTTAATGTTTCGTTAAGAAGCTAAGTAACCCTTATTATTGGATTATTTTTCGTCAGGCATATTAATCCATTCTTCTGCAGGTTGTTTACCATCTCCTAAGCAGGAATATTTGCCAACCATTTGGACCGACATTCCCATTGGACCAAAGGCA
>CAZMAE010000152.1:0-18947 GCA_964564205.1 uncultured Odoribacter sp.
AGTAGAAAAAGGGAAAATCGTTTACTCTTGTAGAAAAAGTGATTACTTTTGTAACATCACCATATGATAAGGTCATGGGAAAAGCAATAAAACGTAAAGTAAGGACACAGAAGGATTGGGATGCCATCTTGGAAAAGCGATTTTCTTATTTGCCCAAGGCAGAGAGAGACAAACTCCTTTATGGAAATGAGTTTGTGGAGGTGCCGGCACAAGAATTGGCTCGCCTTCGTATTGATGCTTATCCTTACCTGATGTAGTAATGAAGATTGTATCGCATTATGATTATCGATTTGTACAACGAGTGAATGAGGTTTATGACGAAAATACCTTTTTAAAGTACAAATTGCTTTATACATTTAAATCACCAAAGTCACATCAGTGGTATATAAATACGTGTATTGCCATCATGCAGGAAATTGCTCAAGTGAACCCACATCTTCTTTTGGCTTTATCGGTGCCAATATGGAAAATGAGACGCCTCGTCTGACAAAACGTTTTAAGGTATATAGCCGTATGATGGCTACATACTTCAGCAGTGAAGAATTCAAGCATTTGATACTTATGAATAAGAGTGCTTATATGCTCATAAGAAATTCGGAACTTGAGAAACATCCGGAATTACCTAAAATCTTCACTGAAAAGTTTCTTCATTGTACGACTATTTCGATTGATTCTTTCTCTGCTTTGAAATAAGCAATTAACCTTTATGAAGCGCAACTATCATCTCCACGAAGCATATCTCAAATCCATTCAATCATGATTATCAACGACGAACTGCTCGACGAAATAACCGCGCAGGCGGAGGCAAGCCCGCGCCTGCGCATGAATTATAATCTTCACGATAGCCTGGACGCCAAGGCGCAGAGGTTGCTTAATGTACTTCTGCCAGGCACTCCTCTACCGATACACAGACACAGACATACAGCCGAAACCTATATTATTCTCCGGGGAAAAATGTTTGTGGTGTTTTATGACGGCATGGGCAGTCAGATAGAACGCTATCTCCTGGATCCTGCTTCAGGAAATTACGGAGTTCAGATCCCTAAAGGACAATGGCATGGTATAGAAGTCGTAGAATCGTCCACTATTTTCGAAGTAAAAGACGGTCCATATACACCTCTGGAACCTGACGACATGTTAGACTAATGAAACGCCTACTTCTTTGTAAACCTAAAATAAGCGGGCGATTTAATCCTGTTGATCTTTTGCGATTCCATACCTCTCAACTCCGCTGATAAATTACAATACTTTGAGGTGACTTTTTTCAGTGCAAGTCAAATCGTCAATCATAAATTAACGTGAGCTAGATATAACTCACGTCAATTTAGCATTTCCATGTACTATTCAGCAAAGCCTGATTAGAATTACACTCGATAAAACTTATTCCCTTTCCGTATATAGGTATTCCCGGCAGAATCGGAATAAGTCCCATCCATATTTTCATGCAACTCCTTTTCCCTTGAAAAAAGCCCTGTGGTCTTGACATGGACACTCCTTCCAAAAGCAATATTCAACGCAAAATAGAGCACACAAAGAGCCAAAAAAGCATATATAGCAATTACAGCCAAATATATTGAAACGGCAAGAGCATAAATCGACAACACAGCATATATCATTTCCCACACAGCCTGACGTTTCGAAATCGCACGTTTACTCACCCGATAACGGACGTATAGATAGGCATAAACAAAAACACATCCCCAATAAAGTACCATAAAAAGAATTCCCAAAGCTGGAGATAACTCACTTGTAGGAGTGTTTTTTTCTATAAAAATAGCAGCCAATAACATAGATAACAAGGCAACAAGCAGCGAACTTCCTACCACGGCTCCGACACCGTGAAGTAAAAGTTTATTCCAACGTTTCTCGGGAACAAAATCAACTTTGGCCCATTTATTAAACCATCGGACAATCAACCCGTACTTGAATACCCAAAAGATTGCGTATAACAACCCAACAATCCCTAATATGATAAAAAGAATTCCCATAAATTTAGTTTTATTAAAAAATTAATAAATCATCTGATTAAAAGCCTCCACGTGATCAATTCCACCCACTACACG
Organism: uncultured Odoribacter sp.; assembly: GCA_964564205.1. Lineage (GTDB taxonomy): Bacteria > Bacteroidota > Bacteroidia > Bacteroidales > Marinifilaceae > Odoribacter. Next base: position 2,064 of record CAZMAE010000152.1, read on the forward strand.
CCAATTAACCCCCAATCGATTATCCCGAATATAACATCCATCCATAAATACGCGGACATAATCCCTCACGACCTCTCGCTTCAATTCCTTGATTTGTGAGTCATATATTTCTCCCGTATTTTTCAAATAGATATTATCAAACACATGTCCCGACAAAAAAAACAATAGCGATTCCAATTGCGCACACCAAAAACTATTTTGCATCCCCCTCCCTTTTTCTTGATTCTCTCCGGGCTGATTGCCTCTATAACGATAACAATCCTTAGGGAAATACAATAACTCATCATTTATTCGAGACACAATCCGACACACATCAACATTTCCACTATTCAAAAAAAATGTACTATCAACAACATCAGACATAGAAGTTTTCATATTCAGCAAAATCCGATATCCAGTATCAAACTTATCATTTTCTTTCACCACCTGCATAAACTCACTGACACCGGACAAACATCCGGTTCCCGAAGTGTCTTTCCTGACCGTGACAGCGACATAAACTTCCCCATACCGGGAAGAGTGCTGGTGTAACACCTCGTAAACAACCCCCTCGACCTTAAAATTCAAGGAAAGGAGTAACATTAATTTATTACTCTGCTTATCTATCCCGTAATTTGTTTCGCTCACTAGAAAATAATCCTGCAACATTCGAATCTCAACCCCTTCCCGCAAAGCGTATAAAAACAAGGCACGCTGCAAAGCTTGTTCTCTGGCAATATCCGGGGACAAATAAGGATCGGACACGCCCAAAAAAAACGAATCTTGACAACCAAACAACCATTCCGGCAAATCCTCTTGGTAGTCCGCTCTCCATTCATACACTTGGGAATATGTTCTCCTCTCTTGAGCTTCCGACAAAGCCACCCCAAACACCAATAACGCACACGGGAAAAACTTGAAAAACTTCATATAAAACACGTTAACATCGGCGGAAAGAAACTTTCCTTCCGCCGACCAAATTCAATCTTACTTCTGCTCCTTTTCCAAATTAGCCATCTCCTCGTCAAACACTTTTTTAAATTTTTCATACTCATAGTCGATGCGCAATTTCTCATCGCTCTTTATCCGCGAATCCATGGCCCTGGCAATTTCTTCTCCGGCAAGCTCTACAGCCACGTAAGCCCTGTACTTCCCGTCAGGAGTCTTCATCATCTTTTCGCAAATAACACGAGTCCCGGTCAATTTTTCATTCACCACATTTCTTGCCATGTCCTCAAAACGACTTTTCGCCTCTTCTTGTTCCCCAACCTGATATGAAGATGCGTAATTATCCGTTACTCTCTTCACGGTAACATTCATCGCTGTCGCCAACTCTGCTCTAGCCTCAGCCAACGCTTTCTTCTTGGCCATCATCATGTCCGTACTCAACGCATAAGCATTCGCCCTGAAATACTCTTTTGAACTCTGAAACTCCGGTCCGGAACAAGGAATATTCACCTCGGTTTCCGCCTCTTTAACCAACTGTTTCTGTCCTCCACATCCTACGGCAATCCCTGCTGCCAACGATAACACATAATAAATTCTCTTCATAACATTTCGCTTTTTAATAATAATTATCTATGCTTATTTCAAATTTCTCAATTTTACAGTTCCTTTCGAATCCGATAGTTGAATCAATTTAGCCGACTGTATTTTCTTCATCTCCAAAACCAATGACGTCTCAACATCCGGAACAATCGTGGCCGATACCCGATGATCATCTTCAGAAGATCCCAACTTCATCCGCTCGATTTTCACCTCTTCTCCTTTTTCGTTAACAACCTTCACGTCATAACGAACCAAGTTCATGTTGTAATCATCTTCCAATCTGTTTATTACCTTCAAACTCAAAATTGTTTTATCCCCATAATCCCTTTTTCCCACGTAACGCACGAACAAATTCGGGATCAACTCTCCCTCCACGTACTCGGGTTCCTTACTCACGGGCTTTTTCTCCACGGGTTTCACCACAATGACAGGCTTTTTCTCATCCGGTTTCGGATCAACTTTCTCGTCCGGCTTCACATCAACCTTCTTGTCCGGCTTCACATCCGACACGGGATTTTTCTTTAAACGATCAGGATTAGGATTAATATCTCCCAACATGTCAATATTCATTCTTTGCAGTTCCTTCCCTAACTCCTGGCGCAAACGTTTAGAAACATTCGTCATCGCTGCATTTCTGGCAGCCGTCAACGAATTTTTAGCCGGAGCCAGACTCCTCATTTCATCAATCCCGTAATGCAAAATATCCGCGTTACTCCGGTTATTCACGATATCAATATTCACCGTCGTGTAATATGCCGTGAAATTATACATCTCCCCCGGGATTTCCTCCCCCTTGCGAAATTCGGTCTTTACCAACACCAATACATCCGCTTGAGAAGGTGATTCAGCCAAATCAAAATAACTATTCGTCAACAAACTGGAAACCACTCGTTTCAACACCTGATCCGCACCATCTTTTACTTCTAAAAAAGCTTTCACCGACATTTTCCCGACACTCACGTTCACGCGCCCTTGGGGCAGAACCTCCAGCACGCTCTTCAACATACCCTTGTACACGCTTGTCTCCAACGAGGCAAACAACGACTTGTTCAAAACAATGGCAATTTCTTGACTCGCTTCCTTAGAAGTTATATTTCGAATGTATAAATCCGCATTACCGGATCCATCCGTCACCAGTTCTTTTGACAACACCCCGTCTCCTGAAACAAATTGGCAAGACAACGCCACGTTCCTCAAAGGAACACCCTCACGTTCCACGTGTACGGAAACCGGAGCGTCTACTCCCTGAAAAACCCTTCCCTCAACCGTCCCGGGAGTCGTCCTGATATTTATTCCCCGAAACAAATTCAGCAAAGAATGATAAAGTTCGTGCCCGACATCCATATCTTTTCCCTCCACGCTGCAAATCAAATCTTCGTTAATGACCAAGCGAATAGCCTCTAAACCTTTCAAATAACACGCTAATGCGATCGTCAAATCCCCCCTGTTTCGCGAAGATTCACCTTGCCACCAATAATCAAACCCTTCCCGCACCGCTTTTTCCCTACGCTTCTCAACCATCTCCTCGTAATCGAACTTGTTCAATTCGTAATACACCCAATACTCCGTATCATTTTGCCAACTGCCTCTCATCTTGAAGTTTTCCACGCTCTCTCTCGCCTCTACCCGAATACTTTCCTCGTACTCCGATGAGATGCGATCATTTTCTTCCAACGTGTGCAACAAAGAAGTTGACGCCACGTTCACTTTGATTTCCGAGATCAAATCATTCAACGCATGCTGTTTCGCCTTCTGCATATAATCCTTCTCACTCTTCGACACACACGCTATCCCAATATAATGCATGGACGACACCGGACGCTGCTTCACCCAATCCGGACGCTCTTGAGCCTCCAGATTTCCAAGCAAACAAAATAACAATAACCCCAGCAAATACCTCATAGTCACAATTTCATTTTATTCCATAATCTTGATATATATCGTATTCCCTTCAACTTTTTTCTCGCAATCTATATTTTGCTTCTTTAAATAGCTGTAAAGACTCGAAGCAAAATCAGCAGAACGCTCAGGTACTTGCACCCTGTCAAAAATCACACTCTCAGCCGTGGCTCCCTGCATGTGATAACTACCACCTTTAGCATTCTTCTTTACCCACATTCGTAACACGTCGCTTAACGGAAAACCCATATCTCCCACTTCTGTATCAAAATTTATCGTAGCCGTCCCGGACAAAGAAAAATTCAATACCACAGCATCCCCTGTACTCTCCTTTTTCGCCAATGCAGCTACGACTTGCTTCAAAAAACTATCTTCCACATCCTGAATCGCATAATAACACAACCTATCCGTCGCGTTCGTTCTAAAACGGTTGGATATATAGGTTTCAGCGGCCAGGTTCGCTCCCGAAGAAGTCTCGTATGCCTTTAAATTCATCGTAACACGAGCACCTTCCGCCGTAATATCTTTAATAAGATCAACTTCCACGTAAACATCCGCACCTGAATTTTTCAACAATTCCGCATCAAGAGAAGTTTGAGAGTCTGCCTGATGCAGAGCACTACGCTCTACACTCCGGTACTTGGCCTCGAAATCATCCGTTTCTACCCCCTTGCTAATAAAACTCTTTTGGATCACGGATACGGCCACCCGACGATCCGAATCACCTTGTAATAAATCGGCAAAAGTTTCATTTGCTTTCCGGTAAGGAACCACCATAATCGACGGTAATTCTACCGTTTTCGGAACCACATCCGTCCGGGTCAGCATGACCTGATTCATCTCCATATCCCGCAACAAAGCATCATTCGAGAAGGTCAATCGAACAACTGCTTTATAATCTTTCGAACGCAACCTCTCCGGCTCTTCCATCAACTCCTCCTTACGAACAAAATTAAAATACCTTCCCCCCTCAAAAAAACGGTTGAAATAATCTTTAAATTTTTCTTGCCCTCCCTGTCCTATCAACGGAAGCCCGTTATTCAATCCCGATATACCCGAGAAAAAATAAGTATAAAAAGCCGACTTGATGGCCATCTCCGAAGCCTCCTTCTTCTTCTCGTGAATTCCGGTCGTACGCACGACAACCTCTCTCTGAGTATTACTCAAAAGCTCCACATCTCCCGAATAAGATTGTCCTTTCAGGCCATAAAACACAGACAAGAACAATAATAACAAATACCACTTTTTCATCTGAAACACGATTTACCGTTTTTACCTACCAACAAAATCTCACTCGTACATAATTCAAGATTTTTGCTTTTCAAAGGAACAACCCGTGAATAAACACATGCTTTCCCTTTGAAAAACAAAAACCAACTAATAAGTATTAAAACAGGATCACTTAAGTCCCTCCTTAATAGAAGTTCCAACCCCATCAAGAACAGACGGTTTATAAGTTACAACCATTTTTTTCTTGTCTTGATCCGCTTTCTGAATCTCTACTCCACCTTTTATTACCTTACACAAAGACATGTCATCACCTTGAACTTCCTCAACTTTCACTCTACCGATTTCCGTGTAAAGCGTTTTCCCCGCTACCTGTTTCTCAACCTTTACGATAAACGTGTGACCTTTTTTCACACCCATAGATTCACCGCAATCAATATAGAGAGATACAGCACCTTTCTTTTTATCCACATTCTCGATGGCAACAATATTTGCTTTTAAATCAAAATTATCGTTCACGAATTTTTTCATGGATATTTTCACATAATCGATTGTAGCTGTAATAGCGGCCTCTTTCGTATCCCCGTATTTCGCGTTCAAACCGGCATAATTGAAAGGCTTGCTCACTTTCACCGTACCATCCTCCACGTTTACCAAAGTCAACGTGAAATTAATCAAACCGCTATACCACGTGGAACCGTCATCCTTCTTTTCCGCGGAAGCATCCATTTGCGTTACATGTATCTTCAACATGTAATTAGCCCCCAACTTTTTCATCACGCTCCGACGGGCCGTTGCGTCCCCCATCGCCTCTTCCGAATTACGCCGCTCCTTCTCCAACTTCAAATCGGACTCTGCATCAGCATCAATAATCACCAAACGCCCTGTTGCCTGCAAGCCCCCAATGACAGCATGCCGCAAAGTCGTCGGATAAGAATCACCAATACTTTCCGTGTAAGTGAAATAATCAACTAAAATAACATCCTTACCCGTTCCTTCTTGAGCAAATAAACCAAGGTACGCACACACACACATGGCTAACACTACGATTTTTTTCATCTTTTCAAATTTTAAGTTAAAACAACAATTTTATATTCTATTGTAATATATCTCTCCCCAAATTAAACGTCTTCAACGTGTGATCCCGATCATAATCGAAAACCAAATCCCCGGTATCCCGACACAACTTCACGCTATTCAATTTAAACCAGACAAAAGCCTTTCCCACCGACATGCCATCCACGACCTCAACCAACACGTGCCCCTCCGGCAACTCGGACAACCGAATCTTACTTCCGTTATTCAACCGCATTTTATCAATCGTAATCGATTTCCCGTCCATAGTCTTGATGTCCACAAATCCATGCTCCCCCTTCACGAAATCAACGCACTTGATACTTTTATAAATATCAGGACACTTACTCTTGAACGAAGAATTATATCGATCCAGGGCCCGGATGAACTCCTCCCCCCGGATGATCTCGCTCCCGTCACTCATCAACGAAACTACGGCCAGCAAGCCGGCAATCGTCGAATGAACATTCTCCTGCACCAAAATATCATTAACCTTCTTCAACCGATCTGCCATCTCCAGCATGCCGTGCTCGTGCTTTGCCTCGATCCGATTCTCCTGCACCAACGGGCGAACAGGCGTATACATCCCGCTAATCATCCACTTGTTATCGCGTACCACACTGATCTCCTTACCTCGTGCCTCCGGCATCATCGGGCGGAACTGGCTATCCAACACCTCTCCCCGATCATTAAATTTCATCACGTAAGAATATCCCTCATCAACCAATTCACGAGGAATCGCCACAGTCGAAGTCCATTTCACATTCCCGCTCCTGCCCACATTCACCACAAACATACCTTGTCCCTCTTCCGCCTTCAAAACCCGTCCCCCGATGCGAGCCGTCCCTTGGAAAGAACCGGAAAGAACGACATCCTCGTCATGCCTTGCCAGATGGCGGGGCAAATCATTTTCACCGCTGCCATCCAAAGCCAATGCCCATGCAAACCGATCCGACTTGTCCAGTTTCGCCAAGAAAACCCGGTTCCCTTTCGAGGTATTTTTCAACACCTCACGTCCGGCACGGAAAACACCATCGAAGACCCCGGTCACGTAAACCTCCCCGTCTTTACCTTTCACCAACCCCGTGCTGACATTCAACACATTTCCCCCGGCATCCTTCACCATTGCCAACACACGATCCTCCCGCTCCCTGGATATGCCACCCCCCTCCTCCTGCTTGATAATCACGGCCGACTGATTCGCATAACGCGGCATCGACATTCCGACCGGCGCCCCGATATACGTGGGATCGCATGACCAATAACGCTCCCCGTCAAGCAAAAGATAATTTCCGATATTCACGCTGTCGATTTTCACCGCCGATGAAACGTGTCCCGGGTAACTCAATCCCACGCAAGGCAATCCCGCCCCCAACGTCACCAACGAAGAAAAAAACGCCGCACGATCCTCACAATCACTATACGGGTAAAACAACATTTCCTCCGGGAAAAAATATTTCTCTTGACCGAATTGCTCTTCATCCGTCATGTAAGGGAACGACTCGTGCAAAAACGACAACAACTTGCTCACGCGTGTTTTCGAATCGCACTCCTGCAACCCGGCATACAAATTTTCGGATAAACTCTCTTTCGCCACGTTGGAAAAAGGCGTGTTAAAATAAACACTCAACTCCGTAGAGGGATAATCCCGATAAAAATCAACGACATTCGCGTTATACCACAATTTCACCTCCCGGCCGTCGAAAACGACCGATCTCGCCTGTACGCGATCGGCTGAAAAATTCAACGCCGTTTCGAATCCCAAATCCAACAACCGGTTACTCCCGGCAAAATTCTTCTCGTACGTTGCCAACCGCTTCAAATTGCCCATGATATAATAATGAAGTCCTCCCCGCGAAATATACGACCGTCCGAATATCGCTTGCCGTGCCGGAAGTAAAATCGACACCTTCCCCTCCCCGAAGCCCAAACTTGCCATGTAACCGGACTTATTCATCAAAAACCAGCACAATAAATGCCTGGAGTTATCCCCCTTCAAAAAATGATCGGCAAAAGCCCTGACCAACATGTAATATCCCCAGTCATTCAATCCCAATGCACTCTTATACGCGAACAAGCAGTCGAGCAACTCGTCATAATCCGACTGGCTTGCCTGCAACCAGTAAGAAGCGAAATACCCCTCATTCACCTTTTCACACTCCAATTTCAATGCCTCGTCAACAGGCAACACGATCTTATTCCCGTAAAAAACATAACTGACTTGCAACTTCCGCACCTGCTTCGAAGCACTTTTTTTCGTGCGAAGAACCGGACTGGCGTCCCGGACAATCAAACGCCCCTCATCCGGATGCTCTACACGCAATAGAACTGTTTTCACCTCCTGCTTCGACGATGCCCTGGGAGACACTCTCGGCTTCGGCACCTCGACATCCCGCTTTTTTCCGGCAAACATCTCGTACTCCTTCCATTTCTGCTTCAAAAACTCCGAAAACTCTTTGTCACGAGCTTCCACGAAAGCATCATATTCCTTTTGGAGCTTCTGCAAACCGACCTTCTCCATCTTCGTGAATTTCTCCCTCTCGGCCTTCTCTCTCTTCAACCACTCCTCATAATCCTGCCCGTACAAACATCCGCTTGTAAACAAAACCACCAACCATACAAAATATCCTTTCATTTTCATCCTTCCTACTTTATCAGCATCTATTTATTTTCAATCACGATCGCATTTTTCCGCTCATTCACGCTTCTCCAACAGCCCCAACACACCCCTCAATTCCATCTTCAAACGCCTCATCTCAACGATGGCCCGGGCTTCAAGCAACGCAACCCGCTTCCTCAAAATCATCCCCTTCAACTCCGGCTCTCCCTTCAAAACAATCTCCTTGAACGACACTCCCCGGGCGTAATGCGCGACAATAGCCGTCACCAGCTCATGGTCCGTTATATGCAAATACCCCCGCAAACTACTCTCCTCGTCATAAAGAACCACCGCCAACAACTTAGCCATCTCATCGTCATCGTTTATATCCATCAATATATTTTCCATATATATCGCTTTATATTATAGTGTCACAAAAGCCTAAACGTGACACGGGTCAGTCATTTTTTTCTAAAAATAATCATCGCCAACCGTTCACATTCATCCATTTTAACTACATTTGTTCAAAATTATATAAGGCGTACCATACATGATACAAGATAAAGAATGCATCATTCGTGAGTTCTTGATGAAAGACAACGAAAACTATAATCTCACTTCGCTCGGCTTCATACAAGACTTCGAAAAAGAAATCTCGCTTCTTTTAGAACTCAGCCAAGACCTCCCGATGACAACATTCAGCGCATGGAAACACCTGCTTCTGAACACCTACTACGCAGAACGACAATTTTCCGCTTTCGTGCAATCCAACATAAATGTCCCGCTTTTCATCGAAAACATTTACAGCAAGACACAAAACATGGTAGAAGCCAAATACTGGAAGGAGTCGCCCGCCGAAGTCAACACTTACATCACCGCGTTCAAAGACTCGCTTGCCTACCTGCTGCCTCACGACCTGTTTCTCAAATACTATCATCACTACTTTACAACCGATCTCCGACTAAACACCCCGGAAGAACTATACTACTATTGCCAGCAAATCACGGACACCATATTTCCCCTCTCCAGCACCGAAATACTGGAACACGTCAAGAACGCACATCCCGTATTCTGCACGGGCATCTCGAAATGGCTCAAAAAACTGATACGCCAAGACCTGCCCGAGCGGGAGGACATTCATCATGAAACATATATCGCGTTCATCGAGGCCATCAAAAAGAACCGGCTGGCCACCCCCGAACAACCGCTGTCAATCAGAAATTACGCCATCGGGATCATCAAAAACAAATTCATGGAATCCTATCGCCAACGCAAAACACTCGTGTTAAAAGAAGAGGACCAACTCATCTCTTTGCTCGATCAAAAAACACCCGAAACAGAGGAGTGGTTGGTAAAAAAAGAAAAAATATTAAACATCCTGCAAGACCCGGACAATCCCTTGCAGAAAGAACTGTTCCAGGGCATAGAAGACAAAATAGAAATTTTTATACTCCATTTCATGAAAGGCCTATCCTACAAGGAGATCGCCATCCAGAAATACGGCAAACTCGCCCCGGAAGAATTGAAAAGGGAAACGGATAAATTCCGACAAGACATTTGTCGGATAAAAGCCCCGTTATGTTCCCGCATCGAAAACATTATCTCTAAACTATAGCCCCATGCAAGAAAAAGAATGCACATACACGACCGCCCAAGTTGGACGTTACATGATGAGCAAAATGTCCCCGGAAGAAGAAACCCTTTTCCAGGAGCACCTTATTTCCTGCCCTGCCTGTCGCCGGAAACTGCAAGAAATGCGAAATCTTGCCGCCGCGTTATCCGCAAACCACCCCAATTCACTTGCGAAGAGAGAATACAAGAAACGTCACTTCGTGAAAATACTCGTTTCCATCATTCTCTTTTTCTCCGGGAGTTACGGCATCTACTGGTGGCACTCCCACCACACGGAAGAAAAAATCATCCCACCCGCATCACCCGATATTTTTCACCACACGGACACACTCAAAACTCCGGACACGCTTAAAATCACGAAAGAAAGCGTGAAGTAAACCTTCATCTCCCGCATCTGATTTTTCCACACACCCCCCACCGAAAAACAGGATTGCCATCCGGACAATCTGTTGCCGAATCCTAATATCGGCACATACAGCAACGAAATATCAGTATTCATTCCGATTTACGACTTGAAAAAGCGATCAAAATGTTAATTTATTGCCATCAGAAAGTGAGCCGCTCCCATTCCACTCCCATTCTCCTCCCATTCCGCTCCTAAAATAATTGAAAAAATATAGGATTTAATTTGTAATAACAAATAAATAGATCTATCTTTAATTCATATTTAAATACTGTTAAGTAGCAATATCTTCAATCAACAGTGCTTTCATACCCCCTTAAAAAGAACACAAATGGCAACGGTAAACAATCCCTCTCTTCAAGGTTCCTCCGGAAAAATCGACGGACACGTGGCTTACACTGTGGGTAAGAAAACTTACCTGCGCAGACTTGCCACAAGCATTAGTAACCCCCGCACCGAGAAACAAACGGCACAACGGATCAAGCTTACTGCCGCACAAACCATGTACAAGGCTATCCGGGGAAGTCTCCTCGAAAAAGTCCACGCCATCGCGGCGAAAGAGGAAGGACGAAGATCCGGCTACCACGGGTTTCTACACGCCAACATGAACATGTTCGGCCAGAACGATTACATCGATTACCCCCGGCTGGTCATCTCCACCGGCAGCCTGCAATTACCCTTCGGCATGAAAGCCACGAGGTGTACCCCCGAAGAGTTGGAACTGGTGTGGAACGACAACTCGTCAACCGTCACGGCACAACCCTCAGACCGGCTACTCGTTGCCGCCATCTTCGACAACGAACCCTACCAACCCGAGATGCTGGAAACGAAAGTTTTTTGCCGGCAAAACGGCCAAGCCTCTGTTCTCTTGCCGAAAGGAGAATGGAATACAGCCCATTTATACTGCTTTTTCACCACGGAGAACAGAGAACGGTTTTCCCCGTGCATGTACTTCACCGTTTCAAAACCTTAATATCAAGTTATCATGGCTATTTTCAATCCAACCATATACAACGACATCTCCGGTTCAGTCGGCAACGTAACTTCCTACAAAGTGGGTAAAACTCAAATCGCAAGAGGGAAACCGGGCTTCGTGAAGGATGCGAAAACCCCGGAACAATTAAAACAACGGGCCCGATTAAGCCTGATTTCGAAATTGCGGCGCCATTTTATCACGATACTAAAAACGGGCTACTGCACCCCGTCCGGCAAAACATGTATCAACTGTTTCACCCGGGACAACATCAGCAAGGTGAACGCTGAGGACTGGAATCACCCTACCCTGGATTTGCTGACCCTCGCGCTATCCGGTGGCAACCTGCGACTTCCCCTGATGGAGGCGGATGTGGACGTGGAAAAACGATTGGTCATATTCCGGTGGAAAAAACAACCGCTGATGCCTTGCATGGCAAAGAGCGATCGGTTGATGGGAGCAGTATACGAGCGGATAGAGCAAAAAAGTCGTCTTGTAGAATTAGGCACCCGGGGAGAAAGCGGGGAAAAGACATGGACACCCCCCACGGACTGGGACATGAACCAACTAACCGTATACGGCTTTGCTATCAGCGAGAACGGACAGGACGCATCAGGCACACTCGGGCTTACAGAGACAGCAAAGACAGATCCCCCGGTTTCTGATACGGAGAATATCTAAACGACAAAGAAGATGAGAGTACAAATACTTACGGTGATCGTTTTACTCTTAATGCCCATGGTTTCTTGGACACAAGAGGAGGAATTCGAACAATTCGTGGATAGCATTTCACACGAAATACCAAACACTGGCTCTACGTTTCACCGTAACTTTCATCTCTTCAGAGATAGTAGCGCGAAAGAATTTCCGAATTTCAAGGATAGCGTGAACCGGGAATTTGCCAAGTTTTTGGAACAATCCTGGGAAACGTTTCCCATCATCCCTCCCCCCACTCCTGTTCGCTATAACCAAGTCCTCTCCTCCCGCAACCCAAGCACCTCAAAAATATGTTCCCCTGAAACAGACGAGAAAAATTTTTTTGGCATAGAAACCGACATCCATCTTCCCGAGAATATACCAACAGAAACCACAGAAATATCAGAAAAATCCGTCGGGCAGATTTGGCTTGCCTTATGGAAGGCGGATTTTTCAACCTGCTTGGCTGAATGTTTGTCGCTATCCTCCCACCTGAACTTAAACACGTGGGGATATTATCAATTAATCAGCCACATCACCCGCCAGCAACCCGTTTCGTCCGATATACGCATCATCATGCAATGTTTTCTCATGAACCATCGGGGATATAAATGCCGAATGGGGATGATCAATAATCGGGAACTCGTGCTACTGCTCCCCTTCAACACAAAAGTTTACAGCTTCTATTACATTCTCATTAACGATATTCCCTATTACATCCCGGAAAAGAAAGAATTTGCCATAAATAAGCTAAAAATATATTCCCGGGAAATCAAATTTGCCACGCAGACCCCGGATCTATTCCTACACACCCCGCTGAAATTAGGGCAAAACAAGTTTAGCCGTAAAGAATTTATATTCAATAAGAAGAAAATCATTCTCCCGGTAAACGAACATCTCATCGACTTTTACGCAACTTATCCCGTTTGCGACCTGTGCGTGTACGCTTCCGCCCCTATAGACACAGCCTTACTGCCCCCCTTACGGAAAGTGTTGTGTAAAGACTCTTCCGGGTATACCACCACCTGTGAAATATTACGTTTCATGCACACTTGTTTCAAACATCAACCGGATTCCATCGCATGGGAACGGGAACGCTATTTTTTCGCGGAAGAATCCCTATACCATCCTTACCTAGATTGCGAAGACTGTGCCATTCTGTTCCGCCATCTAGTCCATCACCTGACAGGGCAGAAAGCAATTCTGGTCGTTTATCCCGAACACGTTGCCGCGGCGGTAGACCTTCCCTGTCGGGGAGGGGAAAAATGCGTGACACATCACGATAAAAAATACATGATCTGCGAACCCTCGTACATCGGAGCCCAACCGGGGGAGCAAATCCCCCACATGGAAGAAACAAGGGAATTATTCTGCTACTAGTCCACTGTCCACGTCCTCTTCCGGAAAATATGGCCAGATATGCCGCCCACAAAAGAGATATCCTCTTTCTACCATGGCATATCCCTCAGAACTGACATCTCCCCTCTTCTATAGGACAAGAAGATCAGGAAACTTTTTCGACCCAGCCGAGGGGGACGGTGGTGAGCGCACAGCCGAAATGTTCGATGCGGACAGCGATTTTATATTTACCGCGCATTTCCACCAACTCCCCGATCAAACCGCACAAGGGGCCCTGGTTTACCCGTATGACATCGCCGGGAGTTATGGAATGGGTTTCAAACTCCACCGGATCAAAAGCATATTCCACCATCATCCTCAGGCGCTCAATCTGGTTGGCGGGAATGGGAGCAGGCACTGATTTTTCCTTTAAGAAAGTGACCACGCCGGAGGTATTGAGCACTTCCAGGAAAGCTGTGCGTGTAATCCGGACAAAAATGTAACCGGGAATCAAAGGGAAGGCCACCTTTTTCCGACGATCGCTCCAGATCCGGTATTCTGTCCGAAGAGGCAGATAGTTCTCGATGCCGGCTTCATCCAAGCGTTCCTTCACCTTTTTTTCACTGCGGGCCGTTGTATAAACAGCATACCACGAAAGGGGCTTCATACTCATCTTATCTTATATTTCTCCATCACTTCAGTTGACATCACTCCCTTCAAAGGAAATCTTGCGCTAAGATAAGACCGCTTTTTCTTTCACATCGAACTTCTCATAACAGGAATTATTGGATATATATTCCGGCACCAGTTTTTTCATCATACGTACCGTTTCCGAAATTTTAACTTCACGCGCTATATCCGCCAATTCGACTAGTCGCGGTTCGACCTCCGAATATTTGTATTCCCGGACCTTCGCAATTTTGATTTTCTGATGCGGAGTAGGAATAGTGTTTTCCTTATTGCTCAATACTTCTTCATACAGTTTTTCTCCCGGACGCAATCCTGTATATTCGATTTTAATGTCTTTTCCGGGCTCATAACCGGCCAGCTCAATCATACGCTTGGCCAGATCGGCAATCTTCACGGCTTCTCCCATCTCAAACACGAAAATTTCATTGCCGTTTCCCATGGTTGCCGCTTCCATCACCAGACGGCAGGCCTCCGGTATGGTCATAAAGAAACGGTTGATCTTCGGATGGGTTACCGTTACAGGTCCTCCCTTCTCGATCTGTGCCCTAAAACGCGGGATGACGCTTCCGTTACTGCCCAGCACATTTCCGAACCGTGTCGTAACGAATCTTGTTTTACCTTTCACCTCGCCATTGGCAATCGCAACGCCCAGGCTTTGAACGTAGATTTCCGCCAAACGCTTCGAAGCGCCCATCACATTGGTAGGGTTCACTGCCTTATCGGTAGAAATCATCACCATTTTTTCCACATTGTACTTCACGGCGATGTCCGCAACATTCTTTGTTCCGTAGACATTGGCCAAAATGGCTTCACACGGATTTTCTTCCATCAGGGGCACATGTTTATACGCTGCAGCATGAAATACAAACTGGGGATGATATTTTTCAAAAACCATATTCACCCGCTGCGGGATCCGGACATCTCCGACAACCGGTACAAATTTCATTCCCGGGAAACGTTCTTCCAATTCCAGCCGGATATTGTGCATGGGGGTCTCTGCCGAATCAAACAGCACCAGCTGTCTGACCCCGAATGTAGCCAGCTGCCGGCACAACTCACTCCCGATGGAACCGGCAGCTCCGGTAACCAATATCGTCTTATCCTTAAAATTAGCGACAATCTCGGCCATATTGATCTTAATCTCATCCCGGCCCAGCAAGTCTTCAATTCGAATCTCACGGATACTGGCCCGGAGAAGCTTGTCTCCGCTAACTTCATCCACCGGAGGAGCGATCAACACTTTCATCTGATTCTTCTCACAATAACGGATCAGACGCTCCTTTTCTTCCTGAGCGGTTGTATAATTGGGGAAAAGGATGCCCTCGATATGATGACGTCCTGAAATATATTTGAAATCAGTTTCATTGTTAAAATAAAACACCGGAAGTCCTGCCAAGCGATAGGACTTATAATCCGTACCGAAAACATAAAATCCCGCAACGTGATAATGTTTGCTATTCCGCAACCTGGCTTCCAGTGCGACGCTTTTATCGTTGATACCGTATATTAGAATGCTGCAATTTTTCCGGTTTAAGCGAAAAGTCACCACATCATAAACAACGATCATGCCGCAACGAAGAGCTATTAAGGCCAGAACGGTCAGCATCAAATCGAACAGACCTCCTATAAACAATTGCTTATCATTCGCCAAAGAGAACCCAGAGACCGCCACGTATAAAATAATTATTTTAACGATGGTGGCTCCCCCAAACCTCCACATCTCTTTTAAAGTAGAATGACGGATGATGTTCCGGTAAGTCTTAAAGAGAAAAAAAGAGAGACAGCTTCCGATAACCGAAATCAGGACGATCTTTGAAATGGCAATAGAACCTAATTCAGGCAGCGTAAAATGCCTCGCCACCAAACAGGCCGCAAAAGTTGAAACCACAGAAACAAAAATATCCAAAACCAGAATTACCCAATAACTCAGATACTTCATCGTGGCCACCCTATTAAAAAAATCCGACTTCATAGTTCAAATATTAATAATTATATTATATATATCCTTCATCCTTCCAAAGCATTCTCCCCTTTTTCCGCCTTGACTTTCCGCTGTCATTACGGATTACCCGGGGAAATGGGGAATTACTGTCTTTTCCCTGTCAATTAATGAACTAAATACTTTACAAATGTATGTACATTTTCTTAGTTACTGAAAAAAATTAACACAATTCCACAATTTTCATATTTACCAAACTTAAACGAACGATTAAATTTGACAGATGGCTGTCAGAACTGAATGAAAGAAAAACAGTTAATAAGTGTAGAAATGACAAAAACACAGCATGATAAGCAATGGATTATTTCGAATGTATCTGACAAATTTCAACAAATTTAATCGTTCGTTATAATTGGCCGACCCAACAACAGGAATCCCACCTTCTTAAAAAAATAACCGGAATCCGCAAAAAATTCCCCAAATTTTTTACAAAAATAACATCCATTATTCTTGCAACCAAAAAAAATCATATAAAAAAAAGAATCCGGAAAATTTATTTTTAGGTAAAAAAAGAGGAAAATTTATTTTCAAAATGGTTTATCGTTTATATCGGTTTGCATTCACACCGCTTCTCCAGGTTATTGCATTATTAAACAGAGTATCATCTATTCTGATTGGATATTTTCTTGTTTAGTGTCATTGACATTTTTCCTGAAGCATATCCCTCTTCGGACAAGAAGCTCATAAAAACGCAGAATCCACAAAAAATATATGCCGGATGTGTAGAAATTCGGCATCCGGCATAAAACATTCGGGCAGGAAGAATTTATCTTGTCATCAAGTGCTTCTGCCATCTCCAGGCATTAGCCAGCGTTTCTTCCAACGAA
>CAZMAE010000153.1:0-4179 GCA_964564205.1 uncultured Odoribacter sp.
TTTTTTGAAAATTTACAGAAAGATAAATTCACTGCAGGGCAACCTATGCCGGTCATAAATCGTTCCACCTACTAAAACTTATGGCAAAAGACGATAAAGCTATATTTTTAAAGTTTCAGGTGAACGAAATCACCGAACATCATATTTACAAACATTTGGCTTTTCTCCAAAGTAAAGGGCACAACCGGCAATTACTGATTGAATTATCCCGGGAAGGACTGGTTCATTACCAAATCCTCCGGAAATACACGGGAGAATTACCACCCCCCAAGCTGTGGAAAGTGTTTTTTTATACCTGGATCGGTCGTTTATTGGGCCTCACCTTCAGTATCAAACTCATGGAAAAGGGAGAAAAAATTACGCAACAGTTCTGCCACAGCCATCCGGATCTGACAGAACTCAGACATATCGCCCTGAACGAGGAAGCCCATGAAGCTAAATTAATAGAACTGATCGATGAAGAAGGATTGAATTACATCGGTTCGGTAGTACTCGGACTGAACGATGCTTTGGTCGAATTCACCGGAGCTCTAGCCGGCTATGCCTTTGCCCTGCAACATGCCAGGCTGGTTGCCCTGACCGGAGCCATTACCGGCATTGCCGCAGCATTATCCATGGCCGCTTCGGAATATCTTTCGACCAAGGCAGAAAACAATCCGGCCAAAAATGCACTCAAAGCCTCTCTATATACCGGAATCGCCTACATCATCACCGTTGCGGTGCTGATCTCCCCTTTCGCCTTACAATCCGATGTATTCCGGGCCTTAGGAATATGCCTTTTCGGCGCCCTGGTCATCATCGCCATCTTCAATTACTATTACTCCATAGTCAAATCTGAAAGCTTCGGCCGCCGCTTCCTGGAAATGGCCACGATCAGCCTTGGCATTGCTGCCATCAGTTTCCTTATCGGCTATGTCCTCCGGATATTGACAGAGATCAAACTGTAAAACAACACCGGAAAAAGAAAATCCATTTCTCCGGATGTACCGGCTTTTTACTTTACCGGATAAACCCAGGCCATCTCGTTTTCAGGTTCCTGCACAAGGCGGTTCAGCGCTTTCTGTGCTTCCTGACGGGTCTCATAACCACCATAAGTGACCATGCTCATGCTAAAAAAAGGGAGTATCTTAGAATCGTACCCCGCATCCTGCAATTTGGCATTCAACCGTTCAGCATTTTCGATCAACCGGAAACAACCGGCGACAACATAATAATTCATTTCCTTTACGATGGGTTTCGGCTCTTCGTAAGGCGGCACCACCGCTTCAGCCTTTGTCGTGTCCGCCACTTCCACCTGTTGTGCGGTCATTTCTTTCCGTTCTTTATTTTTACATGAAGTCACCATCCCCGCCACGGACAAAATCAAAAAAAGACATAAAATTCTCATAATGCAGCAATTTTATTTATTCTATTACGCTCTATCGGGGATAAAGATAATGTTTTAAAACAATTTTAACAATAATTGCGCAAAGAAACTCGTACTAGACAGACAGTTCCTTCCCCCGCCCTCCGGCATTCAGGCCGGGAAGACGGATAAGCCACAACCCGACATAACAGATGGAAGCATTCAGCAGAAGTATTTCGAAGCCGAAACGATACCCCCATAAATACTGTTCCGAATAAAGATTGACGATATAGGAAAGCAGGGGAGAAAGCAGGCAAACCGGGAACAAATATTTTTCCTTTACCTGAAACCGGGTTGTCAATCCGAAAGCAAACAAAGCTAAAATCGGTCCGTAAGTATATCCCACCGCCTTCAATACGGCATTTACCACGCTGCTGTCGTTCATCTCCCGGAAAAGAATAATCACCAGACACATCAATACCGAAAATCCGAGATGAACTTTGATCCTACTTCTTTTCTTACTGCGATCTTCCGGATCAATCTTCAGGAAATCGACGGAAAAAGAAGTGGTCAAAGCCGTCAGGGAAGAATCCACCGAAGAATAGGCCGCAGCTGTAATCCCCAGCAAAAAGAACAAAGCTGCCGGCAATCCGAAATGATTGAGCGACAAAAAAGCAAAAACCTCGTCCGACGAACCGGGTAAGGCGATATGCCGCGTCTGCACAAAAAGATACAACAAAGCCCCTAAAAACAAAAACAATATGTTTGCCGTCAAAAACAGAAAAGAGAAAGAATACATATTCGTCCGGCAAGCCCTCAGGGTTTTGCAGGTCAGGTTTTTTTGCATCATATTCTGATCCAATCCGTTTAAAGCCACAGTAATCGCGATACCTGACAAAAACTGCTTAAGGGCATGATGATCGGACTTCCAATCCCAATCCAATATCCGGGAGAAATCGCTTTCCCGCACAGTTTCCAGCATAGAACAGAAATCCAATCCCAGACTCCGGCAAATCACCACAATAGTCCAGATCACCGATACAAGCATAAATACCGTCTGCAAAGCATCGGTCCAAACAATAGTCTTGATTCCTCCCCGGAAGGTATACACCCACACCAAACCTATCGTAATAAATACGGTTGCTGCAAACGGGATTCCTACTGCATCAAAAAAAGCCAGCTGCAAAACAGCAACAACCAGAAAAAGACGGAAAGAAGCTCCCACCAACTGAGAAATAATAAAAAAGAAAGAACCTGTCAGACGGGCCCGATTGCCAAAACGGCTGCCCAGCCAGGAATATATCGAAACCAGATTCAATCTATAAAACAAAGGCAATAATATCAATGCAATGACTATATATCCAATACAATTTCCCCACACCACCGGCAAATAGGTCCAACCGCTATTTCCAACCTCCCCCGGTATAGAAATAAAAGTAACCCCCGACAACTGCGCCCCGATCATTCCGAAAGCCACCAGATACCAGGGGGAAGAGCGGTTGGCGGTAAAAAAAGTCTTGTTATCGGCCTTCCGGGAAGTAAAATAACTTACCAAAATCAATAACCCAAAATACCCCAGCAAAATTGTTAGCACGACTACCGTTGACATCTTTTCTTCGAGTTTAGAACAGACAACGAAAATAGTAAACTTTTTCTATAAGCCATACATTCCCGTCAATGATAAGTTTCATGTAGCCGGATATCCTGAACACAAAACGTTTATCCTAACCTGAAACAGACCGATGAATTTGCTGGTGCACTTCTTATTGGAATCTTTCCACCCGCAAAAGACCGATCAATCTTGCCGTTTTCTTTTCACCTTTTACCTTTAAGTATTATCTTTGCTCATCCATTTGCAAAATAATAAATTAGCATATAAATCATCGGTCATGGAATACAATTTTAAGGAAGTAGAACAAAAATGGCAAAATTACTGGAGAGACAACCAAACCTATAAGGTGGAGATCGATCCTTCGAAGCCCAAATATTACGTACTGGACATGTTCCCTTATCCCTCCGGCGCCGGCCTGCATGTCGGCCATCCATTGGGCTACATCGCTTCTGATATCTATGCCCGTTACAAACGATTAAAAGGATTCAACGTCCTACACCCGATGGGATACGATGCCTATGGTTTGCCTGCCGAACAATATGCCATCCAGACCGGACAGCATCCGGCCATTACAACCGGAAAGAATATTGCCCGTTACCGTGAGCAGCTGGACAAGATCGGTTTTTCATTCGATTGGGACAGAGAAGTGCGCACTTGTGACCCCAACTATTACAAATGGACCCAATGGGCATTTATCCAAATGTTCAATCATTGGTTTAACAAAAACAGTCAAAAAGCCGAACCCATCAGCCAATTAGTCGCAATCTTCGAAAAAGAAGGGAATGCCAATATCAATGCAGCCTGTTCTGAAACTCCCGTTTTTACGGCAGAGGAATGGAAAAGCATGGAAGAAAAAGCACAACAAACCCTCTTGCTGAACTACCGCATTGCCTACCTGGCGGACGCCATGGTGAACTGGTGCCCGCAATTGGGAACCGTATTAGCCAACGACGAGGTCAAAGACGGACTTTCCGTAAGAGGAGGCTACCCCGTTGTTCAAAAAAATATGCGGCAATGGTCGCTACGCGTATCTGCTTACGCACAACGCTTACTTGACGGTCTGGAAACCCTCGAATGGGCAGAATCGCTGAAAGACATACAACGCAACTGGATCGGACGTTCCCAAGGTGCCGATGTGATCTTCGAGGTAAAAGACTCCGACGTGCGGCTTAAAATTTTCACGACCCGTCCCGACACCATTTACGGCGTAAGTTTTATGGTT
>CAZMAE010000154.1:0-14022 GCA_964564205.1 uncultured Odoribacter sp.
CCGGTCCAATTGTAACGGGCTTTTTCGAACAGTTCATTATCGGTAAAACGCCCAATCAAGTCCAATACCTGTTTGTGACTCTCCTTGAGTCGGTTCATTGCGTCATCGGTAGTTATATCTTGGCATTCTTCCCAAAACAGGAGGTTCATATCGCCGTATGTCTTCCAAGTATAGCCGGTAAGGAGAAACTGTACAGTCCTTCCATTCATGTTGTTTGTCACCCATGTCAACAGCAGCCCTTGCCAGCGGACGAGGTGCATTATGACATCACGTAGATTCTTATCCCGTTTCCAGTGAGCTTCTGTTTTCTTCTCATCGGCAGAGAAGTCAAAAGGTGTGTTTAACTCTTCATCGTTCATGGATGCGATGAATGCCATCAATTGATCGTAGTTGTCTGTCGCAGCGGATATCAGCTGCTGTTTATTTGTAGGTTTTGCCATGATTCTGCTTTTTAACTAATGTGTTTCAATTATTATTGTTTCTTCCTTGTCTGACACTTACGTCTTACCATCTCATCGGCAAAAGCCGATTCACTATGTTCCCTGATGTAGCGGATACATGCAGGTCGGTCAACTTTTAGGAAAAAGCGATATTGTATGTTTCGGACATGAATTAACTCTATTCAAGCACGAAGTTACACATTTTCATGATAATCTCTTATGATTGAACGGTTTTCTTTACTTTATATTTAATCACAAATTATAATCAAACAGAAACATATTGCAAAATAACTATCTGTATACCAATCATAGTGTGATATGATTTTTCGAATTGTAGGTAATAACTGATACTGACCTTGATTATCCGATTTAAATGCTAACTTTGCCATCAATAAACCGTGAATCAATATGAAAAAAATTACTTATCTGATCTGTTTCGCAGGCATTGTGATGCAATCGTGCAATCCGAATGCCAATAATGCGAATCCCTTTTTACGTCCTTATGATACTCCTTATGACGTCCCTCCTTTCGGAGAAATCATGAATTGCCACTACCTGCCGGCATTCCGGGAAGGAATCAGGCAACAGGAAGCCGAAATCGAAGCGATCATCAATACAGCCGAACCCCCGACCTTTTCCAATACCATAGAAGCGATGGAAAAATCCGGCCAATTGTTGCACCAGGTCTCTTATGTCTTCTTCAACCTCCGAGAAGCCAATACGAACGACTCCCTCAATCAGATTGCCGAAGAAATCATGCCTGTTCTTACAGCCCATACCGATGGAATCAATCTGAACGACAGGTTATTCCAACGCATAAAAACATTATTCGAACATCAGGAAAAAGAAAAGTTGACCACCGAACAAAAAATGGTTCTCCGGAAATACTATCATAACTTTGTCCGGGGTGGCGCCAACCTTTCTCCCGAAGACAAAGAAAAATTAAAAAAAATCAATAATGAGCTGGCTTCACTCAGTCTGAAATTCGGTGAAAACCAACTGAAAGAAACCAATGATTATCAATTGGTCATTAGTGATGAAAAAGAGCTGAGCGGTCTGCCCGCCGGAGTCATTGCTTCTGCTGCCGAAGCTGCAAAAGAGTCGGGACTCGAAGAAAAATGGCTGTTCACTTTGCACAATCCCAGCATAATCCCCTTTTTGCAATATGCGGATAACCGGGACCTACGGGAACAAATCTACAAAGCATACATAACCCGGGGCAGCCGAGACAATGAGCGCAATAACTGGAACATTATAAGTAAAATGATTTCCTTGCGGGCCCAAAAAGCAAAACTTTTAGGCTTTCCTGATTACGCCAGTTATGTATTGGACGACAATATGGCGAAAACTCCTGAAAATGTATACCGGCTTTGTCATCAGATCTGGGAGGCAGCCCTCCCGGTCGCCCAGCAGGAAGCCAAGGAGTTGCAACAAATGATCGACCGGGAAGGAGGGAAATTCAAATTAGCCCCCTGGGACTGGCGGTATTATGCAGAGAAACTGAAAAAAGAAAAATTCGGTCTCAACGAAACGGAAATCAGTCAGTATTTTCCTCTTGAAAAGGTTCGCGAAGGAGCCTTCTACGTTGCTGGCAAGCTTTACGGAATTCAGTTTCAACAGCGTAACGACCTGCCTCTTCCCCACCCTGACGCTTTGGCTTTCGAAGTCAAAGATGCAGACGGCAAGCACATCGGAATATATTACGCAGACTATTTTCCACGGGCCAGCAAAAGCAGCGGGGCTTGGATGGATGCTTTCCGGCCTCAGTCAAAACTTTTAAACAGCACCCCCGTTATCACCAATGTCTGCAATTTTACGAAACCGGCTGGCGAAACACCAGCCCTGCTGACTTTCGATGAAACCTGTACTCTTTTCCATGAATTCGGGCACGCCCTGCACGGTTTGTTATCGGACTGCACTTATCCCAGCATATCCGGCACATCCGTCGCCCATGATTTTGTAGAACTTCCTTCACAGGTCATGGAAAATTGGGCTGCCGATCCGGAAGTATTGAAGATATATGCCCGGCACTGGAAAACGGGAGAACCCATGCCTCAGGAACTGATCGACAAAATGCAGGCCAGCAGCCACTTCAACCAAGGATTTGTCGTAACCGAATTTATGTCAGCAGCCATGCTGGATATGGCCTACCATTCCATCCGGGACACGGCAGAATTGAATGCACAGGAATTTGAAAAAGAGACGCTCGACCGGATCGGATTGATTCCGGAAATCACGGTCCGCTACCGAAGCCCTTATTTCGGACATATTTTCAACGGCGGTTATTCCGCCGGATATTATGCCTATACATGGGCGGAAGTGCTGGATGCAGATGCTTTTGCAGCCTTTAAAGAAACCGGCGACATTTTCAACCCTGAAAAGGCCTCAGCATTTAAAGAAAACATTTTATCCAAAGGAGGCTCCGACGATCCGATGAAACTTTACAAACAATTCAGGGGCAAAGAACCCGACATCACACCGCTGTTGAAAAGAAAAGGACTGGAATAAAAACGGAGGCGAAAGCCTCCCTCTAAAACAATCCCCCAAGGAATCTTGTCCCTTGGGGAGATTGTTCCGACGATGTTCCTATTTCCTATTGCATCGCTTCGATGGCTTTGGTTATCGAGAAGAAAACTTCATCTACAGGGCAATTTCCCTCTATATTGATATGCAAGCCTTTCTGACGGTAATGATTGGCTACATGCACCGTCTTCTCGCTGTATTCGCGGAAACGTCTCTCGATAACTTCCTCGTTATCGTCCGCCCGTCCTTCTATTTTTGCCCTTTCCAATAAGCGCCGCTTCAATTCCTCGAAAGGTACATCAATACAAATCAAGCCATTCAGAGGAGCCCCTTCTTTTTCAAGCATCTGGTCCAGAATCTCTGCCTGAGCTACCGTACGAGGGAAACCGTCAAACAAAAATCCGTTAGCTCCTTTAGAAGCCGCCATGCTGTTTTCGATCAGCTTAACCACAAACTCATCCGACAATAACTCTCCGCGATTGATGATATCCTGTGCCATCTTTCCCAGTTCCGTACCCTCCGAAATTTCCTTCCGGATCATATCGCCTGTCGAAAGGTGAACCAAATTATACTTTTCAACAATTCTCTTGGCCTGAGTTCCTTTCCCGGCTCCGGGAGGCCCAAACAATGCAATGTTTAACATAGTAATTCCTTTTTTATATATTATTAGTGAATTGTTACCTACATACTATTCTCCGTCACCGATTATACTAAAACAACTCCCCAAAAATAGGAAAATTACATCACGATTAAAAATAAAAGGTTAAAAAACATAAAATATCCTCGGATATCCCCTGAAATTTGAAACGCAATCTCCCCGAACTTCGTTACTTCCGTAAGTTTTAAACTAAAAGTGAAATAAAATCAGGAATGACCTGTTAAAAAAGATCACGAACAGGGTTTCGCCCAAAAAAGAAAAACAAAATAGCTTACTAAATTAGGAAAATGTTATGAAAAAAGGATTAATGTTAATTGTTTTGGCTGCTGGTCTATGTGGAATAACAAAGGCGCAGGGGCAAGTAGAAGAGGTGATCATAGAGCAACGACTTCCGGGATATAAAACTTCGTTCGAAGCGAATCCATTCTGGCACAATTGGTTCATTTCAGCCAATTTCGGAGCCAATGCCCTGTTTGCAGAACATTCTTCCCAGGCCAAATTCAGGAATACCATTACTTTCATGCCCGAATTATCCATTGGAAAAATGTTTAATCCCTGGTGGGGACTCAGATTGCAAGGAGGAGGAGGCTCGCTGCACGGCTTCTCGGAGAATGCCGTAAAGATGAAACACATCCACTACATGCACCTGAACATCGACTTCATGATGGGAGTGATTAACTTTTTCGCCAAATATAAACCCGACCGGGTATTCGATATCGTTCCCTTCTTCGGAGTCGGCGGCATGACCAGAAAGCATCAACAATCTTTCGTGATCCATGGCGGTATTCAAGGAAAATTCAGGCTCTCGGAACATTTTGACGCCAACATCGAATTCCAGGGTATGATCTTCAATGACAAACTGATCAAAGTGGAAGGCTTTCCGAACGACGGTCTTGGCGGAGTAACTGCAGGGTTTACTTACTACTTCAATGGCAGTAATTTCCGGGTTGCACCGAAACAGGCCGTAATCGATGAATTAGCTGCTGCCAACCTTCTATTGGCCAATAAGGTCACAGAATTGCAAAATCGTCCGCCAGAAATCAAAATCGTAGAACGGGAAGTCATTCGTCCGGTAGAGATACAGAAAACGAGCGGCATCGAATCGATTCCTTCCACTATTCCTTTCAAATTCAACAGTTCCACCATACAGGATATCTACGATCCGATGATCTACAATATCGGAACCTTTATGAAGAACAACCCCGGCACCAGAATCCGGATCGTCGGATATGCCGACAAATTCGGGCCGATCAATGTAAACCTCAGGATTTCACAGCAGAGAGCCGAAGCAGTCGCCAATATGCTGCAAAAGGAATATGGCATCAGCGCCAACCGCATGCAAATTGAATATGTAGGCAAAGAAAAACCATATTACAAGAACAACAACAACTGGAACCGTTGTGCCATGGTTGAAATTATAAAATGACCAAACATATACCCCTGTCTGAAGGTGTCCGGGATATTCGGGCACCTTCTTTTTTTTAATGATCACAATGATTACATTTGTACCTGACAAAGGGGGAAAACATGCCAGCCAGAAAAAAGAAAAACAATAAAAAGAAACGGAAAAACAAACAGAAAAGCAGAACCCTGTTCTTCATAAAGTTCGCCGTTCTCTTTTTCACACTGACAGCCGCTGCGGGAGGAATTCTGGTTTATTCTGTATATGCGGGTCTATGGGGTAAACTCCCGGACTATGACGAATTGAGGAATATCCGAAATGCAGAGGCCTCTCTTCTATACAGCGAAGACGGGATATTGCTGGGCAAATATTACATTGAAAACCGGACCAATGTAAATTTCGACAATATATCCGAAAATGCCATAAAAGCACTGATTGCAACTGAAGACGTGCGTTTTTA
This sequence comes from uncultured Odoribacter sp., assembly GCA_964564205.1. Lineage (GTDB taxonomy): Bacteria > Bacteroidota > Bacteroidia > Bacteroidales > Marinifilaceae > Odoribacter. The sequence goes on from CAZMAE010000154.1 coordinate 5,484, forward strand.
TCAGCATGAGGGCGTAGACAAAATCAGTATGTTACGGGTATTTTTCAAAACATTCCTGTTGGGTCGCCGGAATTCCGGCGGAGGCAGTACGATCAGCCAGCAATTGGCCAAAAACCTGTATCCCAGGGAAGAACAGCAGGTGAGCTTTATTCCCATTGTGAAACTCAAGGAAATGTTCACCGCCCAAAAACTGGAGAACCTCTATTCCAAAGACGACATTCTCACCTTGTATTTAAACACGGTCTCTTTCGGAGAAAACACCTTCGGCATTGAAAGTGCCGCCCATAAATATTTTTCCACTTCAGCCTCTGACCTCAGCACCATTCAGGCAGCAACGCTCATCGGCATGCTAAAAGGTCCTTCCTATTACAACCCACGCCTCCACCCGGAAAGAGCCCTGCACAGACGGAACATTGTGCTGGAGCAAATGGTAAAATACAATTACCTTCCGGATACCGAAGGAGAAAAATTGAAACAGCAGGCATTAGACCTCCGGTACCAACCTACCAATCATTATTCCGGCCCGGCTCCTTACCTGCGGGAAAAGATTCGCCGGAACGCAGCGGAGATTCTGAAAGAATACAATCAGGTGCACGGCACCAGCTACAATCTTTATCAAGACGGTCTGATACTGACCACAACACTTGATGCCGAGATGCAACAATATGCAGAAGAAGCAGTGGCCGGCCATATGCGGGAATTGCAGCAAAGCTTTTACTCCCACCTGAAAAAAGATCCCTGGGAGAAAAAACCGGAGATTCTTCAGCAAGCAATCGAAAACAGTCTGGTATACAGACGCCTGAAAAGCCAGGGTCTCTCCGGTAAACAAATCCGGGAACAAATGAATGAAAAAAAGGCCATGCTGATTTATAGCCCTGCAGACGGAGAAAAACGAGTGGAATATTCTTCACTGGATTCCATCAAACATTATCTGAAAATATTGCATCCCGCTTTTATCGCAGTAGAGCCCCATACCGGAAAAATCAAAGCCTGGGTAGGAGATTCAGATTACAAATATTTTCAATACGACCAAGTCGAAGCCAGCAGACAAGTCGGATCTGTATTCAAACCCGTAGTTTACAGCGCTGCGGTCAGCCACGGAGCACGTCTGGACACCTATTATCCCGACGAACAAAAAACCTATCCGGCGTATGATAACTGGACTCCCCGGAATTCAGACAATACTTACGGAGGCTTTTATACTTTAAAAGGAGCATTGAGTAAATCCATCAACACGATTGCCGTGGAAGTCCTTTTGCAAACCGGCATAGACACCGTCATCTCTCAGGCACGGAATTTCGGCATAACCGCAAACCTTCCGTCCTATCCGTCCCTGGCACTGGGAGTGGCCGACATTCCGCTTTACGAAATGATCAATCCCTTCATGTGTTTTGCCAACAGCGGACGCCTGATCCCGCAATACTATCTGGAAGAAATTAAAGACCGGGAAGGCAAAGTCATCTACAAAGCACCTCCACGCTCCGGATATTGTGCCATGGCTGCTAACGATGCTTACATCATGAGCAATATCCTTTCGGCAGCAATCGACGAAGGCACCGGCAAAAGACTCCGTACCGTCTACGGTTTGAAAAATGAACTGGCAGGAAAAACAGGCACAACGCAAAACCAAGCCGATGGTTGGTTTATCGGTTACCACCCCCGTCTGGTGGTCGGCATACGGGTCGGAGCTAATGATATGAATGTCCATTTCAATTCCACACGATTGGGACAAGGTGCCAACATGGCCCTGCCGATTTTCGGCAAATTCATGCAAAGCTGTCTGAAAAGCCATTCCTATGGCCAATGGAACAAATTGACATTTCCCGTTCCTCAAATCCATTATAAACACGAGGAAGAACCTCCGGTATTCAAAGATCATCTTAATTTCATCGATAAAATGACCAACCGCAAACAGGAAAAAGTAAAACGACCGGAAGAGCCTCAAAAGACCAAAAAGGAAAGCCTGCTGAAACGCTTATTCAAACGCAAGACCAGTAAAGCCAGAAAAAAGACTTAAGACCCTCCGGCCTGTCAATAGTAAGCTCCGACCACCAACACCAATCCCATGATAAACATACCTGCAATGATACTTTGCACCGATACCCGCCGATTGCCTTTAAGCTGGGAGTTTGGGATCAATTCGTTTAATGCAGTCGCCACCAGCAAACCCGAGAGAAAAGCCTTCAGTATCCCGTTGAGCACAGGAGTAGAATATTTCAGAATAAAAAAATAAGCGGTAACAGCCCCCAAAGGTTCACATAGCGAAGCGACAGCGCTGTAGAAAACGGCCTTGGGGCAACCTACAGTCGTACTGATGCGGCTAAACAAGGCTCCTATCGTCATCCCTTCCGGGAAATTATGCACAATCATAGACACCACCAACGGAATAGCTACCAACGGAGTTGCCAGATAAGACAAAAAAGTCGCCAATCCCTCAACAAAACTATGTGCAGTAATTGTAATCAGCACCAGAATGGCTATTTTCCGATAAGACGACATGGACTCATCATATTTCTGATCGTCCTTTTTCTTCCAGACATTGACGAGGTGCCCCAACGGATAAAGCAGAAATATACCGACAAAAAAATAGACAGTCGTGATGTATTTCACCTGACGGTAGGGCATTTGAGAACTCAACACCACCACCGCATCCGGCATGAGTTTCATAAAAGCGGTATAGAGCATAATCCCGGCGGCAAATCCCAGAATAACGGCTATGGACTTCTGGTTGACTTTCCTGAAATACAAAGACGTCATCGCCCCCATAAAAGTCGAAACTGCCGCAATTAAAGCAATAATAAATCCAAACCAAATATCTTCCATTTTCCAGCCCTTGTCCAGCTTACTTTCATTTCAGCATGGTATGCATGATTATTCATACTGAATCACCTGGGGTTTGGTTACACGATAATCGTAAAAACTCCCCAACCGTCTGCTGGATACGTCAAACTGTACAGACCGACCGTCAGGAGGAATGGTTGGATAAAAACTAAAACGAAAGGAGAGGTTTTTAATGACTACATTATCATTACGGAGATTGAGGCCTACCCCTATTCCCCAATAAGTCTTGCTTTTAGCCAGTCCGTCTCCTCTTGCCGCCAATACGCCGGCATCGACAAAGGTCATGACGGAAGCCCGGAATCCTTTTTTGATATAAGGAAGGAAAAATGTCGTCGCCAAGGAAACGGACAATTTTTGATCTCCTTGCAAGGTATCCGATTGAAATCCACGGATATCCCAATCTTCAAGATAAAGATAGTCGGCTGGGTACCGCCGGATTCCCCGCACATATCTAACGCCATTATAAAACCGGAAGCGCGTATTTCCTATGCTGCACAGGTTGCTGATATGACTTGCCTTCAGCTTGAATATGCCTCGCTCGAAACCATTATCACTGACATAAGACCCCAAAGCAGCTTCCAAAGCATAATACCGTTCGGTATGCTTGTTAAAATGCGAATAGTTGACCTCCGAAGCGATATAACCGTAATCATCGTATTCACTTTTCTCATACCCTCCAGTGACGCTCAAATACAGGCCGGTAGGAATATCCTCCGTTCGTCCGAAATCATAAATCAGATTCGCTTTGTAATACTTCATCTTGGTATAGGTAAAAGCGGCGAAATAATCCCTGCGATTATAGTATAAATGATTGGTATTATCGGTAACCGGAGGACGGCTGTTAAAAAAGGTGGTAAAAAAACGCCCGGTCAGGTAGATGTTCTGATTATAGCTGTACCGGAACGGTAACTGAAAGGATTTACCCAGCCAAACGTCCTGAAAATGATAATTAAACAAGTTATCCAGACGGGTGACATTTCTATCCGGCAAGTATTCGGAATAAAATACTCTCCCCACTTCAACACCTCCGGCCCACTTCGTCCGACTGGTCAGAAACTGTCTTTCCACTTCAACGCGAACCTCTTTTTCCCTGTAATCATTCTGATAAAATCCCCGGATGTTAATATGCGATCCCCACAAACTATTCACTTTGTATTCCAGCATATTCCCCCATTTTTTATCTTTAGTTCCCCGGTAACCGATTTCGTAATTCAGGACATGCCCCAATTTCATGAAATTTTTATTCTCAACGCCTAGAATAAAAGAATTCAGAAAATTAGATTCTACGGTAGCCCCCCAAGATAACTGATCTTTACAAATCACGGTGACATCGATGCGGTTGGTATCGGCCGGATCTCCGGAAACCAGTATGGCAACATCGTCAATATAATCCAATTCCCGCAACAGAATTTCATTTTGCACCAATTCAAAAGGACTCAGCACCATTCCTGGCTTTATGGTCAGCTGCCGCCGGATCACACCTTCAGCAGTACTGAGGTGAGTCTTGTTGGCCAGTGTTTTCAGCCAACTCATATCAGTTTCATAATAAGTGGTATCGTACACACTCGTACCATAAGGAGGAAGCACCTTGATCTCTATGTCATTTATGATTTTCCCCCGGTATCGATTGAAACGCTCCTCGCTATTTTGAGTACGCATAACATTGATATAGCCAGGTTTGGGATTGACAAATACCATCTTATAAAGCTCTTTAGTCCATTTGGCCTTATAAGCGAAATCTTTTATTTTGGTGTATTCATAACGTAAAGTATCCCGAATCAAACTATCCGGCAGATATACCAAAGGCATTCGTTGCTGCAGAGGATCAAGTTGAATGGTTATGGGAGCCAGGGAATCACCCCAGCTCCGTAAAAGAGGTAAATTTGTATCCTGCCGGACATGAATGGTATCAACGCGAATCACACCCCGGTAAACCGTAAGAGTATCAGAAAAAGCCAATAATCTTACCGAGAACAATATACCTATGACCAATATACCTATTCGCTTCATACTTTTTCTTTCCCCCCTGACAGGCTATTGAGTGATACAACGGGAACTAATCGCTATTATTTTCCGATATCATCCATCTTTTTAATCCTTGGGACATCCAGGTTTTTATCACACAATCCTCCATATAGATCAGATATCCTTCCAGCCCGGGATGATCGGAGATGATTCGTTTGGCCTCTTCCAGCCCCAATACCATGAAAGCGGTGGCATAAGCATCCGCCTCCATACAATGAGGGGCATACACCGAAGCGCTCAATACCTCTGTTTGGACAGGAAAACCGGTTTTAGGGTTTATGGTGTGAGCTATTTTTTTCCCTTGGTATACATAAAAATTCCGGTAATTGCCGGAAGTAGCCAAGGCTCCTGAAGTCAGGCCGACAATCAGTTGCAATTGTCTCGACCGGGCCGCCGGATCCTCATCGGGACGATCGATGCCGATCCGCCAGGGACGTCTCTTATCGCTCTCCCCCTTCACCCTCACTTCTCCTCCGATTTCCACCATATAATTTTCCACTCCCTGTTCTTCCAAATAATCCGCCGCCAGATCTACCCCCAATCCTTTAGCAATAGAACTGGCATCCAATTGTACACCGGGGAACTTTTTGATTAACCGGTTGTGTTCCAGTCTGATTTTATCCATTCCCACAAAGCGGAGCAAAGAGTCGATCTTTGCCGAATCGGGAAATTCCTGTTTTTCAAATCCGAATCCCCAGGCATTCACCAAGGGGGCTACCGAAATATCGAATGCTCCCGAGGTGACCCGATTTACCTCCAAAGCAGTACGGAACATTTTTCTGAACAAAGAATCCGTCTGATCGGTTTTCCCCTCATTAATCGCCGAGATCACCGAATGAGGATTGAACATCGACAAAGAAGCATTGACCGACTCCATCCGCTCAACTATTCCGTTATTCAAATCTTCGGGCGAAGCATAGGAAATATGGTAATAGGTTCCGTATATTTTACCTTCTGTATATCGGTATTCTAAAGTATGGCTACACCCTTCCAACAGCAATACTACTCCGATAAGAAAATACAATGTTTTCATTCCGTCGATTTATGATTATCCCGGTTTAAAAATAATACCCCAGATTAAAATACAATCCTAATTTTTTATCCCAATTGGAAAGATCAACGGTGACGCTGATCGGACCAATCAGACTATTATATGCATATCCGGCCCCTCCTCCCCAGATGTCACTTCCGTTCAGAATATCGAAAAAATTTTCCGACTGCTTGGCATAATTTCCGGTCAGTGTAAGGTAATGCCGACGGCCCAACCGATACCTCATAGTCAAACGCCCAACCATTACCGAATTCTCGAACAGTTGCAAGTTGTGTATTCCATAAAAAGGCAACTGCTGGTCGAAATATCTTCCGGCTACCTCCCCTCCCATACAATTCAAATAAGGGGCCGGAATCCCTTTTCCTATCAGCACCCGGCCATAAACGGACGGCAAGGCATACACCCGGCGGGTAATCCGGATCACCGGCTGAAAATCGGCGGTCAAGGCTGAAAAAGGCGAATGCCCGTCGAAACTGACCATATTGTCAGTATAAAGCGAATAGCCCGCTTTAAACGACATTCCTTTATCCGGATAATATTTCGAATCGTAGGTGTCCAAATGAACACTGGCATAATAACTCGCTATTCCCTGTGAAGGAATATTCTGAGCCATATAATCTGAATTGTACAATACAGATTTAAATTTAAAATATTCATACCGCAGACCGAGCTGAAATTTAAAATTCCGCACATAAATATCCGACCAATTCAAATCCCCCCGATGGTAGGAAAAGGTGACGTTATCTATTTTACTTCCATGATCGTACAAATTAATATCATTGTATTTATACATATAAGAGATCCCTATTTTCCGCAGCAAGGAATTCCCGAAAGAATAATCCACCAATACATAAGGGTTCTTATTCAATCGCCCCGTCAACGACAAGCGTGATCCACGCAAAGCCCTGGAGCTCAAAGTTGTATTAAGCAGAATGGAAGCCATTTCCTCGGAATCGAAACGGAAGCCCAGATTCAGCGAACTTGACGGTTTTTCTTTCAACTGTAGTGTCAGATCGTAAATCCGGTCTCCGTTCAGCGAATAACTGACATTGGAAAAAGCCCCTGTTCCATAAAGAAAAGCGATAGCCTTCTGCAAACCGGCATGTGAAATAACGGAAAATTCCTTGAGGCCCGATTGTCTTCTGATCCATTTTTCATCGCTTTCCCTAACCCCTTCGATATATATTTTTCCAATCACCAGGCTATCTGTTTTTAAAAATTTGTTGACAATATGGGGAGAAGCATCTTCATCTTCTTCCAAACCGATCTTCTTTTTCAGTTCCATAATTTTATCCCAATTGGCCCTCGCGACCCTCTCTCCGCGAAGAATCATGGTATCGATAGCCTCGCGATTGAAGCTGGCCGCCGTATAACCTTTCAGCTGGGGGTTCATATACAAATCGACGGCATCCCGGTTTTGTTCATAATTTTTCATCCCCATAAAGGCAGTAAGCTGGTCGACAATGGCCATCATGCTGGACAATTGTCCGGCATCCTTTAAGCCGGTACTCAGATCTACTCCTATCGTTATCTCCGCCCCCATATCTTTTGCCACATTGACCGGAAAATTATTCGAAATTCCCCCATCCACCAGCACCATGCTATCCAGCAAAACCGGAGCAAAAGCACCCGGAATGGCCATACTGGCCCGCATAGCGAGAGGAAGGCTTCCACTGCTCATCACCACCTCTTTCCCCGTCACCATATCGGCCGACACACAGGCAAAAGGAATAGGCAAATCGCGGAACGAAATGGAGTCGTGATACCCTATGGTCAAATCGGAAAATAAATTATAAATATTCTGACCACTGACAAAACCAGCAGGAACTGTTAATCCTTTTTTTTGGGAAAAGGATAGCGAAAGCAAATATTTCTCATTGACCTCTTTTTCGGAAAAGGGAAGATCATTCCTGTACACCCTGTCGCTCAGCAGAAAAGGCCAGTTTTGAATCCTCACCATACTATCCAAAGCTTTGGCATTATACCCTACAGCATACAATCCACCGACAATGGCTCCCATACTAGTGCCTGCAATATAATCAATCGGAATCCCCGCTTCCTCCAGTACTTTCAACACCCCTATATGAGCTACGCCTTTAGCGCCGCCGCCGCTCAACACAACACCGACTTTCTTTCGCTGAGGATATCCTTCAGGACAGGCCAGTAAAATAAAAAGAATAAATAATATAAAATACCTCATTTGGCTGTAAAGTTATTCCCTACAAAGCTATGAAAACAAATTTAATCTGAAAGTCAAAAAAACAAAAACTCTTCCCTTCTCTGCAATTTCATTCTGCGGCCTTTTATAATCTCCGAACGATAAGTTTTAAACTATAAACAATAATTATTACTTTTGCTTTCCTTCAAAAAAGAAACTGATATGGCAAAAATTCTTGTAATCGATGACGAAAGGAGTATACGCAACTCCATGAAAGACATTCTGTCTTTCGAAGGACATGAAGTTGTACTAGCCGAAAACGGAATGGAAGGTTTAGTTGCAGTGAAAACAGAAAAACCGGAAGTCATCTTTTGCGACATCAAAATGCCCAAAATGGAAGGCATCGAAGTTCTGCAAAGAATCAAGGAGTTCACCTCATCGATACCCGTCATCATGATTTCAGG
>CAZMAE010000155.1:0-5966 GCA_964564205.1 uncultured Odoribacter sp.
AGTTCTGAAAATGGTGCGGTAGTTCAGCTGGTTAGAATACAGGCCTGTCACGCCTGGGGTCGCGGGTTCGAGTCCCGTCCGCACCGCTGAGAGTCAAGACATACGTTGGCAAAAGCGGATAAGGCACGTAATATTCAAAGAATTGCGTGCTTTTTTCTTTTCTGAATGTGCAAACGGTCCCTGGATTATAGCATGAATACCTTTTTTTAATCATAAGAATAAGTAGGCCGGATATTAAAGGTAGGCTAGATGCCAATTTAAACAATGGACTCATATTGTCCATTGCTTATGACCTGCTCTGGCTGAGCGATGAAAGCTCACTCAACGTATAAAACGAGTCCTTTCAGGTATTCTCCTTCCGGATGATAAATGTTGACGGGATGGTCGGCAGGTTGGGTCAGTTGATGCAGAATGCTGACTTTGCGTCCGGTGTTGGCGGCAGCCGTAAAAACTGTTTGCCTGAAGAGTTCCTTGGTCATTACCTGTGAACAGGAGAAGGTAAAAATGATGCCTCCGGGTTTGACTGTTTCAATCCCTTTGCGGTTGAGTTTTTTGTAGCCTTGTATCGCATTATTCAATACATTCTGGTGTTTGGCAAAAGCGGGGGGATCGAGAATAATGAGATCGTATTGATTGGCGGATTTTTCTAAAAAGTGAAAGGCTTCTTCGACAAAGGCTTCATGGCGCGGATCATGGGGAAAGTTCAGTCCGACATTTTGATTGGTCAGTTCGATGGCTCTGGCTGAGACGTCTACGGAGTGTACCGAGCGTGCTCCTCCGCGCATGGCGTAGACTGAGAAGCCTCCGGTGTAGCAAAACATATTCAGCACTGATTTATTCATTGCATATTTTTCGAGCAGACTACGGTTTTCCCTTTGGTCGATAAAGAAACCGGTTTTTTGCCCTTCCAGCCAGTCAACATTGAATTTGAGGCCGTTTTCGCAAGCGATAAAACTTTCGGCTTTTCCGTAAAGATATCCGTTTTCCGGATAGAGTGCGGCCTTGTAGGGAAGGGTTGAGGCGGATTTGTCATAGATTGCCGTAATTTTATCCCCCATGACTTCCCGAAGTGCCAGAGCGATGTTTTCTCTTTCAAGATACATGCCTACCGAATGAAACTGGGTCACAGCAACACCGGCATAATAATCGACGACTAAACCCGGCAGATGGTCTCCTTCGCCATGTATCAGCCGGAATACGTTGTTGTCGGGTAAGTCGGTCAAACCCAATGCCTGTCTTTTCTGCCAGGCATTGGCTATCCGTTTTTTCCAGAAATTCAAGTCGATGGTTTCGTGCTCAAAAGTCAAGATACGGACGGCAATCGAGCCCACCTGACAATGTCCCGTCGCTAAATACAGATTTTCTGAATTATAGACTTCTACTAAGTCTCCTTCTTGCAATTTGCCTTCTCCGCGGGCTATAGCACCTGAGAATATCCAGGGATGATAACGGAAGACAGAACGGTCTTTGCCGGGTTTCAGAAAAATCTTGTTCATGATTCAAAGGTTACTGTGTTAAAGGCGGCAACGCTGCCGGTTTGCGCATCTGCAGGAAGACTTTTATTGTCTGTAAGCTGCCTATGCTCTTTTGTATACGGGCGCAAAAGTACGCAAAAAAACAGAAACTCGCAGATTCGGATACGTAGTTATTTCATTATTGGGGCAGATGATAGGATTTCTTGGGTAAAAAGGGTAAATTGCAGGGTTGAAAAGAGGAGGGAAACAGGGTAAATAGAAGTATAAGGCGTATGAAACTTAAAGTATATAATTCAACAGATGAAGCCCTTCGGGGGATGACGGAGCAATTGATTCATCTGATCAGACAGAAGCGTGATCCTTTTCATTTGGCAGTATCCGGTGCAGGTACCGCCCGGCAGATGTATCGTTTGTGGGTAGAGGAATACCGGAAGAAAATAAATTGGGAGCAATTGCGTTTTTATTGGGTGGATGAGCGGTGTGTGGATCCTCAGGATGAAGAGAGTAATTTTAAACATGCAGATGAATTGCTTTTCCGCCCTCTGGATATTCCTTTGTTTCATATTCACCGGATTCATGGGGAACGCAACCCTGAAATCGAAGCAGAACATTATTCGGAAGTGGTGAAATGGGAAGTGCCGGGATATTCCTGTCTGCCGCGTTTCAATTGTGTGATATTGGGGATCGGGCATGATGGACATACCGCTTCCATTTTTCCTTCCATGCCTCGATTGCTAAAGGACGAACATTGTTATGTGGTTTCGGAACATCCTGAAACCCGTCAGAAAAGAATAACCATGACCGCCCCGTTGATTTTGAATAGTAAAGCCATACTGATTCCTGTATTGGGCCGGGAGAAAGCAGCTGTTTTGCAAAAAGTGATGAATGCCGGGAAGGATGATCAGGATCTGTTGCCTGCAGCATACATCGTTTCGCATGCCAAAGAAGTCACGGTGTTTACGGATATTAAAGTTGGCGCTGAATGATGAAAGCATTTTGTATTCAGGTAAAAACACCGGGACCGGATACGTGATTCAGAGAGATATTCATCTGCTGGCGATAGACTATCGTTTGTATTATCTGCCCGGAATGGTTTTGTTATCCATTGAATACAAAATGCTTTTCAAGCTTTAGCACTGAAGAATTTCTTTAGCTTTTTCGAGAATCGTTGTATCGTCTAATTTCACGATTCCGCCATTCGGTCCTTGTTCGATATGTAATCCGGCAGCCTTGCCCTCATCATAATGATCTCCTCCAAAGTAATTCCGGACTGTTTCTTCACTAATTCCCAGTTCAGAAGCAATTCTTTGCATACTTCCGGAAGGTAACATGTCTTTGATTTTTCTTAATTCATTGAAAGTAATCATTGCAGTCATATCTCAAAAGTTTAATGGTTATTCAGTGGAATAAATGTAGAATTAAAATTTTGAATAAACAAATAAAACGTTTGCGGAATTTTGCTTAAAAATTTCAATGCATTGCACTGGTTGTGTAAATTGTTGAAATTCAACACGAAGGTCCGGTGTGAAATTTATTTTTCCCGAGGCATTCTTTTTGTTATCTTTGCTGCTTCTCTGAGTTTAATATTGGAATGGTGTCATTAAAAAGTTATGGATTTTAAAGATTTAAATATAAGCAAACCCATATTGATGGCTTTGGAAGAAGCCGGATTCGGGCAGCCTACTTCTATACAGGAGCAGGCTTTTTCTGTTATTCGTTCGGGGAAAGACGTGATAGGAATAGCGCAAACGGGAACAGGAAAAACACTGGCCTACCTGATACCGATATTGATGAAGCTCCATTATGCTCAGGGCAATTATCCCCGGGCATTGGTTGTGGTGCCTACCCGGGAGCTGGTTGTGCAGGTGTGCGAAAGTGTGGAATTGCTGACGGAATTTATGGATATTCGTTGTCTGGGCATTTATGGAGGAACAAATATCCGTACCCAGCAGAATGCCGTCTATGAGGGAGTGGATTTATTGGTGGCGACGCCGGGGCGTTTTATGGATATTTATATGAATGGCATGTTACGGCCCGGACAAATCAAAACAGTGGTTGTTGATGAAGCCGATCGTTTGATGGATTTGGGTTTCATGCCACAGTTGAGAAGCATTCTGGATGTTGTGCCCGAAAAGCATCAAACTTTGTTGTTTTCTGCTACTTTCTCTGCCAGTATAGATGAAATGGCTCGTGAATTTCTTACAGCTGATCCAGTCAGAGTGGAAACAGTGGCACCTGCTACTCCCGTTGATCTGGTATTTCAGTTCCGTTACAGTTTGCCGAATATTGCTACCAAAATCAATTTATTGAAATTGTTGCTGGCCGATAAAGCCGGATTCAAGCGGGTTATTGTATTTACTGAGACGAAAAAAAATGCCGATCGCATTGTCGAAAAGCTGGCAGAATATTGGAAGGGGGAATTGAGTGTACTTCATTCCAACAAAGCTCAGAATTCCCGTTTAAATGCTTTAAATGCTTTTAAAGAGGGAAGAACACGGATAATGGTATCGACAGACGTTGCGGCACGCGGGATTGATGTTCAGGATGTTTCGCATGTGATAAATTTTGACATTCCTTCTATTCCGGAGGAATATGTTCACCGTATTGGCCGTACTGCGCGGGCAGGGAAGGAGGGAACGGCTATAAGTTTTGTGGCTGAAAAGGAAGAGGAAAATTTTGGAAACATAGAACGACTGATTCATCAAAAAATCAGGTGTTTGGATCTTCCTGCCAATCTTGAGATTTCCGATTTGTTGATGGACGAGGAAAAAATACAGACTGCCAATATTGTGTATCAGAAAGGAAAGCCGAAAGGAGGAGGCGCTTTTCACCAAAAGTCTGCAAAAAACACCAAGAAGCCGCAGAAAGTACGTCTGGACCGCACGAAAGAGGGGAGGAGAAAGCGAAAATAAGCGGAATGCCTGTAGATCCCGTTTGTTGACGGATGCGATAGACTGTAGTTGCGGATGGTATTTAAAAAGCCCGTCCAAGCTTTGCTCGGGCGGGCTGGTTATTACAGAGATTTTTTTTATTGAATTACATTCAATTTTTTTCCGATCTTGATGAATGCGGCGATAGCACGATCGAGTTGTTCACGGGAATGGGCTGCGGATAACTGGATACGGATGCGGGCTTGTCCTTTGGGGACAACCGGATAATAGAAACCGGTTACATAAATGTTTTCTTTTTGCAGTTCTGCAGCGAATTGCTGTGACAATACGGCGTCATACAGCATTAATGCAGCGATGGCAGATTCGGATGGCTTAATATCGAATCCGGCTTCTTTCAGTTTGCTCCGGAAATATTCGGCATTGTCCATTACTTTGTCACGCAGTTCCGTGTTTTCCATCAGCATGTCGAAAACGGCGATGGAGGCTCCGCAAATTGCCGGAGACAAAGAATTGGAGAATAAGTAGGGTCTTGAACGCTGACGCAACATTTCGATAATTTCTTTTTTACCGGTAGTGTAGCCGCCCATAGCTCCGCCTAATGCTTTACCCAGGGTGCCGGTGAAAATGTCAATGCGGTCCATGACTCCGTTGTATTCTGCAGAACCACGACCGGTTGCTCCGATGAAGCCGGCTGCATGACTATCATCGACCATTACTAAAGCATTGTATTTATCGGCCAGATCGCAGATTTCTTTCAATTTGGCGATATCGCCGTCCATGGAGAATACACCGTCAGTTACAATAACCCGGAAACGTTGTGCCTGAGCGATTTTCAGCTGCTCTTCCAGATCTTCCATGTTTGCGTGTTTGTAGCGGTAGCGTACTGCTTTACACAGACGAACACCGTCGATGATGGAAGCATGATTCAACTCATCGGAAATGATGGCGTCTTCCTGACTGAACAAAGGTTCGAAAACACCACCGTTGGCATCGAAGCAAGCAGCATATAAGATAGTGTCTTCCGTACCGAAGAATTGAGAAATCTTTGCTTCCAGTTCTTTGTGAATATCCTGAGTTCCGCAAATAAAACGTACGGATGACATTCCATAACCACGAGCATCCAATGCTTTTTTAGCTCCTTCGATAACTCTCGGGTGAGAGGAAAGGCCCAGATAGTTGTTGGCACAAAAATTCAACACGGTTTCGCCGGTTGTTAATTTGATCTCAGCTCCCTGGGGAGTAGCGATCAATCGTTCGGTCTTATAGAGGCCTGCATCTTTAATGGACTGAATTTCAGTCTTTAAGAAATCTTGAAATTTTCCGTACATAGCTGTAAAGATTGTTTATATAATTTACTCAAAATTAGAAAATATTCGGAAATCTACCAAAGAGTATAAATAAAATATTTAAGAAAGCTGGGCTTTGCATTAATTTGTTGATAGTAAGGAGGTCATATTATCCGAGAGCTGGAAAAACGGTGGTAACGGATCCGGAAGTCTTTCTCAAAATCAAGAAAATGTTTTGGGAATGAGCAGGACGGATTTTCTGTTTGGAGTTTGATTGGAACGGGGACCGGAAAAAGGAAGTGAAAGGCTATTCC
>CAZMAE010000156.1:0-8831 GCA_964564205.1 uncultured Odoribacter sp.
TTTATAAACTCCGGCGTTCCGGTTGCTTCCGAGGGGTCGTCAAATCCTATATGCAGCCTGTTTCTTACTTCACCCGTAAACATCGGGCAGCTTTCGTTTGCCCCGCCGCAGACCGTAATCACATAGTCCCACTCCTGCCCTATATACAGGTTTACACTTTTAGGGGTATGGCGGGTCAAATCTATACCCATTTCATCCATCACCTTTACCGCCATCGGATGGACCTTTTCAGCAGGTTTTGTTCCTGCTGAAAAGACATCCAGTTTGTGGTCAAACGATTGTAGAAAGCCATGTGCCATTGGGCTACGGCAGCTATTTCCTGTACAAAGAATTAAAATCTTCATGTCTTTAGTTATTTTTCCAAGCGATCAGAGCAGCATTTCCCTTCGACCATTCTCCTGCTTTCTTCATCCAAATCCATTCATTTTGCGCCTTTGCCCGCAAGAAAGAATTTTCGGTGTCAGTTAATGACAAGCAAGCATTCACGACCCACCATTTATTATTAATCCCGGCACGTTGTAAATCCATACAACAATCGCAATTCGTAGAACTGCGAACATTCATTTCCCAAAAAAGTGCTGCTATTCACAGCACGATGTACCTTTACATTTGCAGTCCCCTAAAAAAGCAGCAAACAATTTTCGGGCAAGTTCCCAGTTTTCTTGGTTTATACAATACCGGACTTTTGGCGTTTCTATTTCTCCCTGAATTAACCCTGCTTCTTTCAGCTCTTTCAAATGTTGCGAAACGGTTGCTTTAGCGATAGGCAGTTCTTCGTGAATATCACCGAAGAAGCAACTGTCTTGTTTCGCCAAGAAAGCAAGAATAGCCATCCGTGCCGGATGTCCCATTGCTTTGGCAAAACGAGCAATCTGTTCCTGCTCTGTTGTGTACTGTTTCTCTTTCACTTCAATTCTCCTTTTTTATTTGTTGTTTGCAAAACTACGAACATCATCTTTAACAGCCAAATTTTGCGGCAAATTTTTTCGGGCAGGTGTAAGGGAAAGATTCCAATAAGAAGTGCAATGGCATACATATAGCTCTGAATCTTTCGTGGAAGGTCAAAAACGGCAACCGCCTCCCTTGGTTGCCGCCTTTTGTACGGCAAATATGATCTTTATGTTTTTTAGGATCATCACAAGAGGTAAAGATTAACTTTTGGCCTTAAAAAAGGGGGGCAACATCCTTCCTTTTGCTTGTTTAAATATTAATTTATGCAAATAATAGAACTATGCGATACAAGGTACTGATATAATACATACATTTGTGCCAAACAAAGTACCATAGATTATGAATGTAGACAATGTACGATCTCAGATGCGCAAAGGAATGCTGGAATACTGCATTTTGTTGTTGTTGCACAAAGAGCCGTCATACGCTTCGGATATCATTCAAAGATTGAAAGAAGCCCGGCTCATTGTAGTAGAGGGGACGCTTTATCCGCTGCTTACCCGACTGAAAAACGACGACCTGCTCTCATACGAATGGGTAGAGTCCACTCAGGGCCCACCCCGTAAATATTATAATCTCACTCCTCAGGGTGAAACATTCCTTAGCGGACTGGAGGCTGCCTGGGAGGAGCTGACGAATACGGTGAATCATTTGAAAAACAATTAAACACAGGATATACAATGAAAAAGACTTTAACCGTAAATTTAGGAGATACTGTTTATCATATAGACGAAGATGCTTACCACTTGTTGGATAACTATTTAACTAATCTGTGCATTCTCTTCCGTCGTGAGGAAGGTGCGGAAGAAATTGTACATGATATGGAATTGCGTATCTCTGAACTGTTTGCCGACCGTTTGAGTAAAGGCAAACAGGTCATTACCATTGAAGATGTGGAAGAAATCATAGCCCGGATGGGTAAACCCGAAGATCTTTCCGGTGAAGAGAACGGAGAACCATCCGGTTCGGAAAAACCCAAAGAAACCATTGTACGCCGCCTGTTTCGTGACCCGGACAATAAGGTGTTGGGCGGAGTAGCTTCCGGACTGGCCGCTTACATAGGCTGGGATGTTACTTGGGTACGTATCCTTTTATTGATTTTTGGCTTTTTTGTCCATGGGGTGATATTGGCGGCTTACATCATAGCGTGGATCATTATTCCTATGGCACGTACCGCCCCCGAGAAACTCGCCATGAAAGGGGCTGCTGTCAATGTGGAGAATATAGGCAAGACTGTAACAGACGGATTTGAAAAAGTGAATGATTATGTACACTCAGATCGTCCTGGGAACATCTTGCAGAAGATAGGGGAAGGGATTGTGCCTGTAGCCGGATTCCTTATCAAGTTCCTGCTTATTCTCATTGCTATTTGCTGTGCGCCTGTATTGCTTGTGTTTTTGATTGTCTTTTTTGCATTGCTGATGACGGCCACCGGGTTGATTGCCACACTGCCGGCGGCGTTTTATGAGGCGCTGCCTGCGGTCAATTGGGCTACGGTGAGTAGTTCTACGGGGCTGACTGTCGCCATGTCCGTTGCAGGTATTCTGGTTATCGGTATCCCCATCGTAGGACTGATACACATGCTGATGCGTCATTTCGGAGATCGGCAGCCCATGTCGGTTGCAACCAAAGTCCTATTTATCATACTGTGGCTCGTCGCTTTGGGGGTTATCGGATATGTGATAAACCTGCATTAAAGCAGGTGTGTTACGAACCCAGGATAATCGCCCGTCGGAGTATTGCATTACGGACAACCAAGATTTGGGCGGAAACGGGCTTCAGGGCATGGCCACGGAGACGGGGGGCAAGATAAGGCTTTCCGCGTTGTTTTCCCCGGCAGGGCGAGCTACGCTGCGGGTAAATTATAATTCCGTTGTGATTTCTTTGAGTTCTTTTCTACCTGAAAAGTTTTCCGGTTGTTCTTTAATATAGCCGATCGGTATGATGGCCACCGGATAGCTTGCTCCGGTCAATCTGAAATGGTGCTGAAAAAGGTGCGGGTCGAAGTTGCAAACCCAACAACTTCCCAAGCCGATTGATGTCGCGGCCAGGCATATATGTTCCGCTGCAATGGCAGCGTCTATGTCCGCATGACTTTTGTCGTCGGTTTTGCGTTTCCAGGCTTGGGATTTGTCAACACAGACAATGATATATACGGGGGCGTTAGCAAACCAGTCTCTGGGGTAGCATGCCTGCACTTTTTTTCTTTGTTCTTCGCTTTTTATGACCAGAAAGTGCCAGGGCTGAAAATTGACGGCAGAAGGTGCGCGGCGGGCACATTCCAGCAGATAGTTTATTTTCTCCTGTTCGACCGGGTCGGACTTATAACTTCTTGCAGAAAAACGTTTTTGAGTGAGTTCCAGAAAATCCATAGTTGCTGATTTAGTGTATAAAAATGATGTCATTGGGGTGGCTAATTTAGCCATATTTTTTGTTTTACGGGAATCGTGGTGAATTGTCTGAAAATCATGCACTATATTTTTGCTTTAATGGAAAAAGGACAAAACCTTTCTCACCAATCGGTTTTGTCCTTTCAAGGAAAGATCATTTCCTATAAACCGGCATCTTCTGACACGTTAAACCCAGAAATCCGTCCGGGTTGTTCCGGCAGGAAATTTCCGGTGAATCAATACCATTTCCAACACATCGAAGTTACTTTGCACAATCCCGTCCATTCCACTTCCGGTATGCGTTCGATTTGAATATCATTCGGATCGTCCTTCAGGCGGTATTTCCGCACCGTTCCGCCGTTCTGCGCATTGTAGGTGGCAACGTAAAAAACATCCGCTCCCCCTTCCCGGTAGGTATCGAAATGCAACATGGTAATCTCATCGCCATCGAATTCATCGAATTCCTTATGCGTGACCCCGGTGGTCAGGAACTCGCAGGCATGCAATTTCGAACCGGCAAAATACAGCATATAGGGATATTTCCCGCTAAATGCGAATTGGGTAGCCTGTGCAATGTCCGGCAGACCGGTGATGTCAAACTTGCCGCCCTTTCTGGACGAAGAAGCGCGAAAGCTGTAAATATAGTAACGGTTGTCCGGAGATTTCATCACCGCATAGCTGGTATTGTTGCCGACGGCAGAAATGAATTTTGAATTGAAAACAGCGATCATCTCATTCCCCGTTTTCCACTCAAAGGGATCCCCGGCATTGTCGGGCAAGGTATCACAGTAGGAGGAGGTTAAGTTGAATTTTACGAAACGCTTGTGGTCCATATCATACACCATCAGATTACCGGAAACACTGCCATAAGAAGCTACCGTCCACATAAATTCAGGAAACACTTTGAAATATTCCGTGGCATATTTTTCATACTTGTTGATCGGATTCCCATACGAGGCCGACATCATCAATCCGCTATTGACATAAAGCGCATTGTCACCGATCATGTAACGGTAGTAGGCACCACTCTGAAGCATATCGCTGCAGGCGAAGTCCGGACTGGCATCCGGATCGTACATATCTTTCAAAATGTTCTCGTTTTCGCCGGAAATCATGGAAACCTTATCCAATTCATAAGTCCCATCGCCGGTCATCAGGAAACAGCCGCCGCACCAGGGTGCGAAGCTGGAAGCCGGCCGATTGATGGATATCATCTTGCGCGGTTCCTTCAACACCGGCAAACCGGAATTCTTCAGAATATCGGTCAACACCACCGTATCTCCGACCCTCGAAATGGATACCATGTCCAAAGAGACATTCCCGTCCCTTTCGCCCAGCATCATCCATCCGTTGGTAAACAAGGTCGTCACATACAAATAAGTGTAACTGCTCCATTCCACCTCGGTCACCTTGTCCTTTACCTTGAACAACACCACATAATTATCATTGGGCAGATTCACCGGATAGACCAGATCCTTCTGGTCCGAAATCTTCTCCAGTTTACCGGAGCCGAAAGTCGACTTGGCGATGAACCAGCCGTATTCAAAGCGTCCCACCGTCGTCGAATCTTCCGTAAAAGACAGGACAGGAGATATTTTCAGGGTGTCCACCATGGTATAGGCGGAATACTGCTCGGCGATACCATCCACCACTTTTATTTCGTTGATGCCGTGGTAATCGTAGTTCCCCAGGTCATCATAGCAGGAGACGAATAACAACGTCCCTATACAAAGCAATATATCTTGTAATCTCATCATTTTCAGATTTTAATATGACATATTATAAAACAGTTCCCATAGTCATCGGCGTTCCGTCGTCTTCCAGGATCTCATTTCCGGCCTCTTTCTGGGCTCTCAGATAGGCGTTAAAACGCTCCCCTAACGCCCTTGCCCGGTTCGAGTTCATATTCTCTTTCGAAAAATCATCGATCGTCAGGTCAAACAGCTCGCACATCAGGTTGAATTTCTTCACGGTAAACTTTCCTAGCAATCCGCCCCACCAGCCATCCGGTTCCGTAACGACATCGCTGATGTAAATCGTATGCTCGATAGCGGAAATGTCGACCACCTCCGCACCCGTCGACGGCGCCCATTTGTGTTGTCCCGGCCAGGGATACCAGGTTCCGAGAGGCAGCCTGAAATCGGGGGTCTCTTCCAGACGAAGCATCAGACTTCTGCTGGTGCCCGACAAATCCGCCTGTTTATACAATTTGATCTTCATATCGGTATAATGGGTATTGGCGGCTATTTTCTGAGTCTCTGCCACAGGGTCGAAATCATGACCGGCCACCGCCGTGGTTCCGGTATCCACCACAACCACTTTGAAATAACGGTCGTAAGCGACAGCGTTCCCCGTGATCTGCACCCGGATAGGAATAATGCTATCCCGCTTGTCCAACAGGAAAAAGGAAACGTTCGTCTCCGGTGAGAATTCCCATTGCAGGGAATCGCCGGCACCGGAAATCCAGGGATATTGCACGGCAAAATAAACGCCGGAATCTCCCTCATAATCCATCAAATCGGTTTCACAGCCATTCAGCATGAACAACACCGACAGCATGCACAAATATTTGGTTAATCTTTCCATAGTCTTCACAATTAATTATTCAACCCTGTTGTTTTTTTCCGAATCCGGCAAAGACGGCACGTATTTATCCGTAGACATGGTAACACTGTAGCTTCCCCAATAACCTAAATCGTACGGAATCTCTTCTCTGGCCAATCTTTTGTAATAAAAGAACAATTGTCCCTCGCCGATGAACTCCCGGGCATACTCTTTATCCAGTTCCGCCGGCAGCTGGGTGACATCGGTGATTTCCTTCACGGCACGGGCAGAACGCACCTTGTTGATCGCCTTTAACGCCTCCGCCTGATCCGTTTCACATTCGGCAATGATGAAATACATCTCGGAAATCCGGATCATCGGCACCAGATAGCGGTATTCCTTCTGCAACTTCTCGGCATCGGTGGCACTGCTGCTCAATGACACGTCCTTGTATTTCATGAAATAATACTGCTCGACATCGGAAGGACTCTTTTGTTTGCTCCATTGGTAGCGATACCTGAAATCCGTTTCGTCATACAACATATCCACGAGCTCATCTCTCACCCGAAGCACCCTTGCGTCCGACAAACTGTTGGAAAAATAGCTCTGGTAAATATTCGTCCGCTGAATGTTGTAATGGGCAAACAGCAGCTCGGACTGATACACCCGGTCGTCAAGGAACTGGTCACGGCTCTTGAACGGGAACAGTTCCTCGCCCTCTTTCTGCACTTCGCCGACCACTTTTTTCGCATATTCCAGAGCCAGCCCCCGGTCTTCACAATAAAGGGCGGCACGTGCCAGCAGAGCCTGCACCGCGTAATAATTCAACCGCAAATTCCGGTAACGCATGTCATTCCCCTCGCCCAAACCGCCGGCCGAAAACAAAAGCCCTTCGGTGATAATCGGGTCGGACTGTTTCAGGCAAGACTCAGCCTCCAGCAAATCGCGTTTCAGTTTTTCATAAACCACTTCAGCAGTCAGCAAAGGCCGCACTTCAATCTTCGAGCTCTCGGCATAAGGCATACAGGCCATCTCCTTGTTTTCTTTGAAAACCGGTCCCCAAATCCGGAGAACTTCAAAATGGAAAAACGCCCTTAAAGCCAAAGCCTCTCCTTTCACCACGTTATAGTACTTCTCTCCCAACACCTCCCGGCCTTCGTCACAATGCTCCAATATGGTATTGCAATTGACTATCAGGGTATAATATTTCTCCCAGATGCTCTGATAAGCACTCTTCACCCTTTGCTGGTCATACTGAAAATTGGAAAAGTAGGAATAATCGTGCTCACCGGGCATTGCCGCCGTATAGTATTGGGCCAGGAGATCCGGAATCACCAACATGTTGCCGCCATACAGAGCCGAGGAACTCATTTCGATATAGACTCCGTTCAGAGCCGTAATGAAACCTTCACGCGAGCTGAAGAGTTTCTTCTCCATCACCCGGTCCTCCGGATTGATTTCCAGCCAATCGTTACAAGCAGAGAGTAACAGCAAGGGGAAAACCGCAATATAAAATAAACAGCTTCTCATATTTTTATATTTTATCATTTGACAACTAAAAACGGACACTCAGTGAGAATGCAACCGAACGGGCAAAGGGATATTCCGTACCGCGTTCTTCTTTAATGGAAGACCATCTGAAAATGTCATTCATGTAAGCATTCACCGTCAACGAGGAAGCGCCGATAGTCTTCAGCCAGCCGGCTGTCGTTTCATATCCGACGGATATCGATTCACCCTTGAAGGTATTTTCCTTCAGGACAAACCGGGACGACATCTGGGTGGAAGAACTGTTCGCGATGCTCTTGAAACGGGCCTGGTCACCCGGCTTCTGCCAGCGGTCGTACAAAGCACGCTTGTCCTGATTGTTGAATATATTATCCCTTGAAATATTTTCCACTTTATTAAACAAGGCACTGGCAAAAGTATAACCGCCCACCTGATAACGGAAATTCGCCGACACGGTCAGCCCTTTGTAATACAAGGTCGTCCCCACGACTCCCTCCAGTTTGGGACGGGAATTTCCGACCACCACCTCATCGTCGACATCCCATTCAAAAGACACCGTACCGTCTTTTTTCTGGAACAATTCATTTCCGGTCGTCGGATCGATGCCCAGAGACTGCACAGCCCACAGGTCATCGGGACTTGCTCCGTCGTAATAACGGGTCAGCGACTGGGATTCGATGTTATCCTTATTCAGTTTTTCCAGCGAATTCCCCACATTGCTATACCATCCCTTTTCATGCTTGAAAGAAAAACGCATCGTCCAGTTGATCCGGTCGTTCGGACGGTAAATGGGCGAGAAACTGATCTGTCCGTCCACTCCTTCGATCGATTGCTTCCCGATATTGGTGGTCAAGGAAGAGGTTCCCGCAGAAGAAGGCACGGTAATCATCGCCAGCAAGGGGTCTGTATCCTTCCGGTAATAATCCACGTTGAAACGCAAACGGTTATTCAGCAGCACGGCATCCACACCGATGGATTTTTCCAGCGTCTTCTGCCACTCCAGATCCGGATTGCCGAAGCGGTCGATCAAGGCGCTGGAACCGAATTTATTCTGCAGCCACGAATTGTACGTATAAGTCTTCATGGCCTGGTAGGCATTGAAATTCTGGTTGCCGGGATTACCCATGGAACCTCTGATTTTCAGCATCGTCAGCCAATCTATTCCCTTCATGAAAGCCTCATTGTGCAGATTCCAGGCCAACCCCACGGACCAGGTATCGGTAAACAAATGATTGACTCCGAAGATGGACGAACCGTCGGCCCGGTAACTGGCATCCAGCAAATAGCGATTGTCATAGGCATAGTTCAGCGTGAGGTAAAAACTGGTACCTCTCGATTCCGTCTTGGAATAATTCGGTTTCGTACCTTCCTTGTAGCCAGCCGAAAAAGAGGGATTGATATAAAAGTCGTTGACAAACCCGACAGTCGAATACCCTC
>CAZMAE010000157.1:0-10378 GCA_964564205.1 uncultured Odoribacter sp.
CCTGCACACATACGGTTCGGGCATGGGTGGTACGCACGCATTTCCCTGCCGGGAAATATTCTTTAATGCAAACTATTCTGTTCAGTCCGCACTGCAATGCCTTATAAGTTATGCCGAAACCACCCGCGCCGATTCTCTCCTGGATGGTATATTTCCCGCTGCACAAAACAGTTCCGGGCTGCAGTTCCTGCTGCGTTTGGGTATTGTTTTCCTCTTTCATTTGTTTATCCGATGCCTACGCATGTAGTCACTAATAAAATTGCCAAACTCTTCACACGTTTGATATCTCTCCATCGGGTCTTTAGCCAACGCCCGTTCCACAATAGCCTGCAGCTCCGGATTGAGAGGAGGGTAAAAATCCTTCATCTGAGGCGTTGGCTCATATTTGATTTTTTGTCGTATCTCTTTCGACGTTTGACCAGTAAACGGCACCGTTCCGGTAAGCATTTCGAACAGCATAATGCCCAATGCGAAAATATCGGTGTATCGTCCGCACTGGCCCCTCTCTGACTGTTCAGGGGGCATGTAGGCAGGTGTTCCAAAGCCTGTCGTGCTGATGCTGGCATCGCGCATTCTCGATGCGATGCCGAGATCTATCAATTTGATTCTGCCATCGGGCTGTATCATGACATTGTTGGATTTTATATCCAAATGCAGTATTCCATTTTGATGGATATATGCAACCGTGTCAAGTATTTCGAGGAACATGGGCAGCGCTTTCTCTTCCGGGATAAGCCCGATTTCGCTATATATGTACTGTTCCAAACTTTTCCCCTGGATAAACTCCATTACGATATACAACTGCTCTCGCTCGTGCATATCAATAAAGTCGACCAGCTTGGGAATGTTGGGATGCTGCATATACAGATACAACTGGGTCTCGACCTCTTTGAATTTTTCTCGTATAGCTGGATTCTTAAAATGCCGCATCTTCAACTCTTTGATGGCCACAGGGAATCCACTGCGTAAATCTATTCCCCAATAGACTTTCGCAGTTCCACCTTCTGCTATCAAGTGGTCGATATGGTATAGCTCCAATTGTGGTAAATCACTCATCGCTCTTTTCGGGCATTTCGTCATCAACCGGTGCGGAATCTTTTGCCGACACCACAGAGTCCGGCTTTATCTCTGGCTCACTGGTTTTAGTTCTACTGTTCTGCTGCCTTACGACTTGTATCGCATCGACAATTGCCTGTTTGTCTTTATTGTTCGATTGGTCGAACAAGTCTTTAAGGGCTTTTTTCGCATCATTCTTATCTTGGGGTAATTCACGTTTTAGTTGCACGAAAACTTGTCGGGCAAAATCAGGCTTCATGACAGCATACTCTTCATAGAATCTTCCTGTCAGCCTTGCTTCCTCCCTTGCAGCATCACGCTCCGCATTGGCTTTAGAAGCGGCCTCCTCCGCATTCGCCGCATCTTGCCTGGCCTTCGCCGCATCTTGCTCTGCAGCGGCTGCCCTATTCGCCTCTTCTTGGGCTTTTTCGTTGGCTTTTTCTGCGTCTCTTTGGGCTGTTTCAGCTTTTTGCAGAGCCGCTTCCGCCTGTTCCATTGCCTCAGTCGCCTCTTTTTGTTTTGCCTCAGCTAATGCCATGCTTTCGTCGCTTTGTGATATCAGCGCTTGGCGGAGTAATTCATCTGCTTCATCTTGAAGTCGCTCCGCCTTCTCTGCTCTTTGCTCCGCTTCCTGCCGCAGCTGTTCTCTCTGAATATTTTCCTCGATTTGTTTGGCAGCTATCTCTTTCTGCTCTTTTTTGTTGTAGAAATAGAGCCCCACACCACCGGCCAACAGAACAAATACGACACATGCCGCGACATACCACCATGTTCTGTGCGTTTTGGGAGCAGGACGGGCAATATCCATCGGCTTGGGGGCTACCGAGGACAAGGAGTTGACATACTCTTGCCACGGCAATGTGGTATCACCGATACGAATCACATCTTGCGGCTGCAGAGGTACCTCACCCGTTATTTTTTGTCCATTGACAAATGTGCCATTTGCAGAGTTCAAGTCGACAACAGAACAGGTCCCGTTATCGTTCTGAACAAGTTGCAAGTGTGTCCTTGAGACCTTAGCGTCGTTAATAACGACGTTGTTTTCCGAACTCCGGCCTATCGTTATAACTCTCATTTTCTTCCCCTCCTATTTATTATTTTCCGATTTTTTATGCTATCCAGCCGCAAGGAGTCAACTTCAAGTTCCTCCTTTAGATTGTTAAGCTCGGCTGCGAGTTTTACCTTCTCGTCTTCTAACTCTTGGAGGATTAGCTCTGGATCTTCGCATTGTTTAGTATAATTTAGCTTCATCTTCTTGAGGAGAGCCGAATCGGTTGCTTCCGATTTAAGTTTCTCGAATTTCCTACCCAGGTCTCCTAATTCCGTTTCGAGGCTATCAATTGCTCTTTGATTGCTGGAGATTAAGCTGTCAAGCTCCCCTATCCTCTCCTTATTATTTTCTATTCGCTTCTCTATTTTCCTTATGGGGAGCCAACTGCCCATAGGGAATGAACATAATGTCACAACAATAATTGCCGCGAATACTATCACTGCGACCAGTTTCCTTTTGCTAAGTCTCGGGGGTTTCGTGTTTATCGGATTACAGTTTATGAAATCGCTCTTGCCATGCGGGCTATTGGTTATCTGTATCAGTTCGACCGTAATGTTGTCATGACCTCCAGCTTCCAATGCAAGATTGACAAGGGTTTCGCCCTTGTCCTCAATACTCATATTCTGCATCAGGACATCTCTCATCGTAGCATCGGATATCATCCCGCTCAACCCGTCGCTGCAAATCAAGAACACATCGCCATTCTTAGGTTTAACATTGCCAAAAGAGGGAGCCAAGTCGGGCTTTATTCCGAGTGCCTTCAGAATTCGGTTCTTGTTCGGATGATGTTCCGCCTCCTCTTCGGTTATCTGCCCGGCATCGACCAGCGCCTGTACAAAAGAATGGTCTTTGGTAATGCGTTTCAACTGTTTCTCTTTTCCGAGATACAGATAGATGCGGCTATCTCCGACATGAGCGATATAGGCTTCTGAATCCTGCAACAATAAGATGCAGGCTGTCGTACCCATTCCTCGCAACTCCGGATGTTCATTGGCGTAACCCAGAATCTGCATGTTCGCAAATTGCAGGGCCTCATTGAGAGCCTGTCGGGGCTCCGGATACCGCTCTTTTTTCAGATACTCGATAATGCTTTTAACGGCGATGGTCGACGCCTGTTTGCCTCCGACATGCCCCCCCATGCCATCGCACACAACGAAGACATCCCCATTGGGAGTCAATACTGCGATATCATGGCTATCCTCCTGCGCCGTGCGCACATTGCCAATCACATCTTTCTGAAAGATATTGCTGCTGTCAATTATCGTTAAACCCATAATTAGAAATGTTTATCTATTTCTACCTCTATTTTTCTCTTACAACAAACTCGATTATGTAATCCTGTACATCGCCACCGCCAAATGTGCCTCCGACAGAACTCGTGTCGTGTGGACCAACTGCGTGGCCAAACTTTCGCCATCCATTATATGTTCTGATTTGTCCTCCGACGACTAATGTACATTCACTGATATTGCGTATGCTTAAGCAGTTAACACCGCCCCAACCATCATCGGCAATTTCACAAATAACACAGTCATAATATTGCCCATCAGACACCACAAACATCCCCAGAGAGTTTACATAATTCAACTCCCAACCATTGCCATTGTTTATATAGCTAATTCTAGCCCGGGTATCATAGTAGAAATTGCCTCCCCCTCTCAGATGGAAAGAGGCTACAATTATATAGTTACTACGATCATCTCTCAGAACCTCATCGATGCTAAAATGGGTTATGGAATTATCTTCAATCGTATACGCCCAATCTGGTCTATGATATCCGTCCGATACGCCTTCGGAGAGTTTATGCCCTATCAAATCATCGGGTATGGTGCGTATCGAGGGCTTTCCATTTCTACCCCTATTCTTCTTGGCATGAGGAAGATTATTGCTTGATCGCTCCGTGCCGTAATCTCGGCTCGTTTCGATAGATCTCCGCTCTTGGGAGCTGCCAGTTCTCCAGAAATATACTCCCGCACAAGCCAACGCTAATACCAGTAGTATGATAATTACTATATACAACATTGAATTATTTCTATGGCCGGTAGAAGTAGTTTGGGGTATATAATTTTGCCACGGCAATGTGGTGTTGCCAATTCGTATGGTATCATTTTTTTGCAACCGTACTTTACCATATATTCTCTGCCCATTAACATATGTGCCGTTTGTCGAATTCATATCGACGGCATAAATACTCCCGTCGTTATCCCAAACTATTTGCATATGTGTTCTTCCGACATATGCATCCTGGATAACAACATCGCATTTAGAACTTCGCCCTATAGTTACAACTTTCATCTTCTATAATATTTATCAAAAGGTGTTGCCAATTATCACTAAACTCGCAATTACTCGCCCCGCCAATAATTTTTAAATTCCCTTACTTTTAACATAAAATCAATCAATTTAATGAACTCTCCCCCGGTAATGTCCCATCTTCCGATTTGTATTACACTGCGTTAATTAATATCCGGTAGTCCTACGATCCTATAGTCCGTTTTATAGCCGCTACTACCTAAATAGCTTATCTCTAATTCAGAGACTTTATTTCCTATGCCATTGTTTATCTTTATAAAAGTCTCTCTATTAAATACGAATTTCAATGATCCTGACAAACCTGATAAATCTGCCTGACCACAAGCCTCTGTCTCCCCACAATAAGGACAATAATTTAATTGTAGTTCATATGCATGACCATTCGGACAGGTTTTCAAATGTCCAAGTTCCTCCTCTACAAGAATATCGTCTAATGGATAATAACGATCTTTGAACTTTTCATCCGTTTGAACCTTGCAATACGGGCACTCATCTCCTTGATAATAGTGTCCGTTTGAACATTGCTTGAACTTATCTGCCATCTGTGCCTTGCAATACGGGCATTCATCGCCTTGATAATAATGCCCTTTGGGGCAATGCTTAAAAGTATATTCGTCCATATATTACCTATTATTATAGCAGTTGTAAAAACTTTCGGGAAGATACACGTTGGTGATGTTTCGATCGACCGCCACGCGAAACAATGGCGCAATATCACGAGGTGTAAATCCGGCAATACCGCAACCTATCTCCGTAACCAAAAATATAAGATGTTCATGATTCAATGCAAACATTAGAAATTCATCCACATATGGCTTTATGGTAGAAACTCCGCCCTGCATGGTCGGGATGGCGTAGGATTGCCCGCGCAATCCTACGCCAACACCCCACACCGCACCAAATTTCTGATAGGCTAATTTGGCCGCACCATTGCAATGCAATCCCGCCAAATTGCTCCCGAAGACAAAAATCTCATTCGGAGCCAATTCGGTTATCCAACTGGACGATATGCGCATCGCATTCATAACATTTCAATTCATTGTGTCCGTCATACAATAAAACTAAAATTCACAATACACGACTGCGAAAGGCTTCCTGATTCAACACAGTGCCAAACAAATTGACATTGCCAAAGCTGCTATGCCGAGAATAAATGTTATATACCCATAAAAGTTCATCTTCACACTGGAAATCTCTCGCTTGTCGGGGCTTTCTGAGCCAATAATATGATAAGAGGTACCACCATATAAAGGAATGACTCGATAGCAAGTGCCTGGAGAGATAAAATATAGGAACAAAGAACAATGATAGGTCACATAAGATTTATGTTCCTCAATCAATGCAGGACGGAATTTGCCCGCAAAACAATGTCCGAACATGCCAATAAAACGCACCGAAAAAAGCGAGACATTTTTGCCATCATCGTTAGGCTCTGCGAAATAAGGGTTTTTGCTAAATTCTGCATTTACTTCTTTCCTAAGTGCACGTGCCCGACACAGACAATATACACCAGGAACTCCCAATGCCACGCCAACCAATGCGCTTATTAGTATTTCTCCATCCATAATTATTCGGAATTATTTATGTGTTGTTAGACTTGTTTAAAATAGCATATCTATTCCAATTGTTTCCAACAACTTACTCCATTTTTCCGAATCTGAAGTATTGCCCACAGTACCAAAATGCTGATAACTACTCGAGCTGCCTCTATCACAAATTGCTGCGTGGTGAATACGTTCAAATCTAAATCCAGATATGAACCTAACTCCATGAATTCCCGCCCTATTAAACACATCATTATGATGTTAATTATTCCAGCAGCAATCCCTACACCGGCAAATAAGAAGAAGCCTGCTTTTTTCCAACTCAACAATTTACTGTATCCAATAATGAGAATGATTGCGCTCAACAAGGCAATAAGCTGCATAATAACGACATATATTCCCGTCTCACTTCCAAACAATGGATCAATATCAATACCGGCTGCCATAAGTTGCTGGACACAATCATCTAAAGAATCCTTAACTTTCTGGTATGATACTATCATAAATGGGGTGGAAAGTACATTCGCAACTATTCCCAACCACAACCAAAAGGTTACAAAACCGTGTCTGCTTTTCGTTTCCATAATTTTTAAATTTTGTGTGTTACACATAAAACATCAATACCGCTTCTCCAAGACCGATGATATCTCCGCTTTTCAAAGCCGCACGTTCCACAAATTGCCCATTTACAATTACTTTGTTGGTGCTGCGTTTGTCGACGATCTCGAAACTGCTGCCATTGAATACAATTTCTGCATGATGACGAGAGACTTTCTGGTCTTTCAATATCAGATCGTTATCTTGCTCTCTACCAACGAGCGTCAGAGGTTTGTTTATCTCGTAGGTGAAAGTATCGGATCCCACACGGCATTTCAATCGGGGGTACATATTTTTCACCTCCATCAGCCGGAGCAACCGTTCTTCTTCGGCTTGCTTCTCGCGTCCTTCCTGTTCTTGCCTTGCTCTGTTTTCGAGGTCGCGCTGATGCTGCTCCGCGGCTTCTTTATCCTGAATGCGACGTTGCTCCAAGTTTGCCAATTCCTGACGATGCTCGGCTGCGTTCTTTTTTGCCTTGCGAACGAACAGAACAATCCCGACACCCAACGCTATTAACAGTATAACAAACAGCACCATCAACCAAGGGTGCGCGGCCGCCCAAGATCCGAACGTATGCCGCGGAGGCAATAACTGTTCTTGTGTTTCATCGCCGCCGACAGACAATGCGATCATGCGCGCCTCCGTGCCACGTTTAGCGTCTGCAGTAAAAGAGACCTTATAGTCATGCCCTTGATATCTCTTGCTAATTTGCGGATAGAGATTTATCAATGCTGTTTCCGCCGTGGCGACATCCATATAGGAGTTAAAAGCCCCGAAAGTGCTTTTTGCAAAACCTTCAGATTCGGGAGCCACTCCGGAACGATAGTAATACTGGAAGATATAAACAGGTATATGCAGCTGCTGCGCCTTTAGCAGGACCTGAGCTTCGGAGTCCGAACCGGAATTCTTCATCGAATATCCGGAGGTGAAAACTATAATAGCTTTCGCATCTTTCACCGGAGCCAAAAGTTCCATACCCTCACGAATCGCCGTGTACATATCGGAACGATTGGGGAATTCCGAATAATATTCCGTACTGTGCTTGTAATTCTGTATGGCAGACAGTATTTTGGATTTATCATTAGTAAATCCATTCGTGAGGTCGATCAGAGAAGATGAAGTGTTTTTGCGCCGATTGAAGGCAGATATGGCAAATTTATCCGATGTGGGAATATCCGCGTGTCTGAAAAAATCGGACAATACTTTTTGTGTGAAATCAAATTGCCCGTAGCCATTATAGGCCATATCCTCCCATAATACCACAGTCGCTTGCGGCAACCTATTGTCGGCAGCAGGCAATGCCTCGACACTGAATTCTCTATTGCTTCCGGCTTCTTTCAGATGCCAGAAGTCCGATTCGTCCAGCACATCGGGATTATAGCTGTGGTATACAAACGAGACCTTGGGATAATCATCAACGTTAAATCCTCCCTCGATTTTCCCCGTTGGTTGCGCAAATAGGTTTGTTGTCAAAAACAATGACAACAAACCTATCCATAGGATATTGTACCGTTTCATTATTGTATTGTTATAACGATGTACGGAACTTGAATGTCGTATTGCCCATACGGATAATATCTCCGTCTTTCAAATAATGAGGTTCAAGTTCGATATCCTCATCATTGACAAATGTTCCGTGCGAAGACTGAGTATCTGTCAATGAGTATTTGTTGGCGCGGAACAACAGGACGGCGTGTTTGCCAGACATTCGGCCGTCATTAACCGTAATGTTGCAATCGATATCGCGGCCGATAATATTCCGGCCTTCGTATAATTTGTAATCTACGCCCAGTGGATCAAAAGAGTAGGTTACCAACCAGCCGACTAATTTCCTGCTGTATCGAGGCTCCCTTTTAAGGCCGGCCTGTCCATTGGGATTGTATGTGTCTTCGTCGCCAAATTCAGTACGACCACTTCCGCCATTCGGTCTTTGGGTACCACCACCGACTGTTTCTCTTTCATCTTCATTTATTGTTGTTTTTGTACCTCCACTGGTGCTGCCTCCGGGCCAATCTGTTGTTCTCTGGTTATTATTGCCACCAGCGAATATCTCTGTTTCATTTCCTGTCTGACTCTTAGTTTTGCAGTAAGGACAACTTGCGCCTTGATAGTAATGTCCGTTAGGACACTGCTTGTATTCTCCCATAATTTAAAACTTTTTACAATTCCTTTGTTTGTGTATCATTTGATATCTTGTCGTTATCCTCTTGGTAAGAGGGGATTTCAAGATCAAAGATAAACAAATTGCTTCAATCGAATGCAAAATTGGGAGACAAAATTATTCTTAAGAGTTTATAATGTTTACCATATCCCGTTTAATGTTATGGGAAAGACGCTGTGCAGAGTGGTTATATGTCTGATTTGTAGTTTGATAACATGTCGTTATCCCCTCTTCCCAAGAGGGAACCCAAATCGCAAACAATCAAACCGTTATAATCCCCTTAAAATTAACATGTTAGCACGGTCGATAACTGCCGTGTCGAGCGACGCGAGATAAATTTGCGTCGTCGCCTCCGAGTCGTGTCCCATACCCTCCGAAATAACCGAAAGCGGAATATGTTTCGAGCGGGCAACGGAAGCCCAACTGTGGCGGGCAACATACATAGTGAGCGGCACATCGAGTTTGGCAAGTCTTGCTATCGTCTTCAATGATTTATTGATTTGCTGCAATGCACTTCGATATTGGTTGCGACTATTGTCGAACGGCGGAGTGAGTATCGGCAACAGATATGGGCTGTCGCTCGATATTGCACGATAAATATCGTTACGCTCATACTTTTCCACTATCTCCCGCATACACGCCTCCCATTTGATTACAAGCTGCTGTCCGGTCTTCCGCCGGCGATATGTTATAATTCCACTCTTCAAATCCGTTTTTCGCAGATATGCCATATCGATGAAAGACATTCCGCGCGTGTAGAACGAAAACAGAAACATATCTCGGGCGAAATCTAAAACTGGTTGAAACGATAGATCCAATTCTTTGATTCGCTTAATCGCGGCGAAGGACACGGCTCGCTTAACGGTTTTGTCTATACCGGTATATACATGCTTGAACGGATTGCGCTGTTCGGTCAGTTCCTGCTCGACAGCACGATTATACACAGCTCGCAAGATGCGCATATAAAAGGATGAAGTATTCTTTGTAACGCCGCGACCGATAAGGAATGCCTCATACCTCGCCATTAGATCGGAATCTATTTCGGTCAGCAGCAAGTCCTCATTGTCCCGAAAATGCGTAAAACTGGTCAGAGTCGTGATGTAGTTCTCGGCTGTGCGGTGTTTGTTCAGAAGTTTCAGTTTGGCAATGACGCTCTGCATAAAGTTGAAGAACGATTGTCCCTGCGATTGCGTGGTGAACGCGCAGATAATATCATCTGCCGTATATTGACCGCTTCGTTTGTCGAATCGTGCAATGATGGCATACATCCGTTTCAGATCCCAACTTATTCTGTCTTGAATTGACGAAAGAATCCCTGCGCGCTCACTATCTGCGTTACCAGTCGCAAGCACTCCGCGAGTATCACTCCATTCGTCTGCAAACACTTTGTATTCCGTCTTCACCTGACGAACAATTCGATTATGGGTTATCTGATAGAAGATTGTCCCTGCTTTGCCCTCGATGGTTGAAGGTCTCCATTTCACTTTTACCGTTACCATATAAAACTTTCATTTTAGCGAACTCGTTCGACTCTGCGCTCGGCTTGCCGAAAATGAACATAAAATGGAACTTGCATGCAACAATAGTAAAGCGGATAATTCCGAAAATGAATAATATTTGCAGCGTCTTTATGGAATCCGGCCCAGCCGTGCGTCT
>CAZMAE010000158.1:0-24970 GCA_964564205.1 uncultured Odoribacter sp.
TAAAAAGCTACGAACAAATTGAAAAAGATTTTCCCGCTTCGCCGGAAGCCAGGGATATTGAAAAATACATTGAACGGGCACAACTCAACATGGCAAAATAATCCGAAAGAGACTGTCCGGAACAAAACATCCCTTTGAGAAGGGATACTTGATTTCAATCCGACAGGATACAAATAAATCGAGGGTGCTGAAAAATCTTTGGCACCCTCTTTTCTTATCCCTCTTTTTCCGTATTCCGGCTTCTGATGAGAAAAACAAGGGGGCTTGTCAAACAGCCCCCCCTTATTTTTATTTTACTTCCCAAGTATCTCCGCTGTTGAGCAGATCATCCATGCAATGAATTTTTGACATCTTTTTCACTTCGGCGATCTGATCATCAAGAGCCTGATCGTAAGTATGAGCTTCTACATCCCGGATAACCCCCAAAGCCACAGGGAATTCTGGCGCTTTCATATTCACCAGCATCCAATGCAGGAAAGGATTAGGATTGTGAGCATCATGCACCAGAATGTCCTGCTCCGTCACCCCGTTTTTGCCGATCTCAGCTACCATCAGCTCCCCGCTCGGTGCTAATATCAGCCCTTTGTCCTTATTTTTACCGAAAATCATCCGCTCGCCATGCCGTAATACAATCTGCCGGTCTTCTTTCCACTCCTTGTCGGTCACTGCCGAATGAGCACCATCGGCAAAAATAACACAGTTCTGCAACACCTCTACGACAGACGTTCCTTCATGTTTCACTGCCTCTTTCAAAATCTCCGTAGTCAGTGCCACACTCGTATCGATCGAACGGGCGAAAAATTTTCCCTGAGCTCCGATGCACAACTCTCCCGGATTGAAAGGATGCTCGATAGTACCATAAGGCGAAGTTTTGGTCTTTGTACCCAATTTAGTGGTCGGAGAGTATTGTCCCTTCGTCAAACCGTAAATCTCATTATTGAATAACAAAATCGTGATATCCACATTCCGCCGGATAGCATGAATAAAATGGTTGCCTCCGATTGCCAAAGCATCACCATCGCCGGAAATCTGCAAAATATGCAATTTCCGGTTGGCATTCTTGGCTCCAGAGGAAATTGCAGCGGCACGTCCGTGTATCGTATGGAAACCATAAGTATTCATATAATACGGGAAACGGGAAGAACATCCGATACCGGAAATTACTGCCCAGGATTCTTTCGGATAACCGAGTTCTGCCATTGCTTTCTGCACGGAATTAATGATTCCATGGTCCCCGCAACCAGGACACCATCTTACTTCCTGATCGCTTTTAAAATCTTTAGGAGTATATTTTATTTCGCTCATTTCAAAAATCTTTTATCGTTACTTTATCAATGCATTGATTTTCTCTTTCAGTTCCACTACTGTGAAAGGCAAACCAGCCACCTTATTCACCTGCATATAATTGTATTGCGGGAATTTACTCTTCAAATACTTAGCAAACTGTCCGAGATTCAATTCACACACTACAATCTTTTTGAAACGGGATAAAATATCGCCTGTATTTTTCGGCAGCGGATTGATATAATTAAAATGAGCCAGACTGACATCCTGTCCCGCTGCACGCATTTCTTTCACTGCTGAATACAAATGGCCGTAAGTACCACCCCATCCGACAACCAGCACTTCGCCTCCTTCCGGATTACCGATAACTTCCTGTTCCGGAATATAATTGGCAATACGGGCCACCTTTTCTTCACGCAAGTCAGTCATGGTCTGATGGTTTTCAGGAACATAGCTGATGGTTCCGGTGATATTCATTTTCTCCAGCCCACCGATGCGGTGTTCCAATCCTTTGGTGCCAGGCAGAGCCCAGGTTCTTGCTAAAGTTTCCGGATCCCGGGCATAAGGCTGATAATCGTCACCTTCCTTAGCCAGTCTCAGCCGAATATCGGGCAATTTAGCCATCGAGGGTATCAACCAGGGTTGCGCGCCGTTTGCCAAGAAACCGTCGGTAAGCAAAACCACCGGCGTCATGTGTTCCAAGGCGATTTTTCCGGCCATAAAAGCATAGTCGAAGCAATTCCCGGAGGTACTGGCGGCAATCACCGGCATAGGACATTCCCCGTTACGGCCATACAATGCCTGCAACAAATCGGACTGTTCGGTCTTGGTCGGAAGTCCGGTAGAAGGCCCTCCCCGCTGAACATCCACGATAACCAAGGGTAACTCAGCCATCACAGCCAACCCACTAGCCTCAGATTTCAAAGCCAGTCCGGGCCCTGAAGTGGTAGTACAGGCAAAATTACCGGCATAACTGGCACCGATAGCCGTACATATACCGCCGATTTCGTCTTCGGCCTGATAGGTCTTTGCCCCTAAATCCCGCCGTAAGGCCAATTCATGCAAAATATCTGTCGCAGGAGTGATCGGATAAGAACCGCAGAACAAGGGCAATCCGGCTTTTTCGGCAACAGCCAGCAACCCCCAGGCAGTTGCCTTATTTCCGGTTATCGTCCGGTATTTTCCTTTTTGAATAGTGGCCGGAGCAACTTTAAAATGAACAGCCAAAGCATGCACATTGGCAGCATAGTTATAACCCGCCCTCAACACCAGCTTATTGGCTGAAGCTATAGACGGCTTTTTCCCGAACTTCACATCAAAAAACGATTCGGTATGTTCCACAGACTCCTCGAACATCCAATAAATCATTCCTAATGCAAACATATTCTTGCACCTCAGCATAGACTTCTGGTCCAACCCGGTCTCCTTCAAGGCCTCCAACGTCAGTTCAGTCACCTTTACTGCAATGACATTGTAATCGGACAACGAACCGTCTTCCAATGGATTTGCGGTATAACCGGCCCTTTCGATATGCTTTTCGGTAAAAGCATCTGTATCCAATATAATGGTAGCCGCTTTTTTCGCCCACCTTAAATTGGCTTTCAGAGCCGCCGGGTTCATCGCAACCAGAACATCCGCATAGTCACCCGGAGTAGTAATGTGTTCCTCTCCGATATGCACCTGAAATCCGGAAACTCCACCTACAGTCCCTTGCGGTGCACGTATCTCTGCAGGATAGTCCGGAAACGTTGCCACATCATTTCCAAATAAAGCAGCCGTATCCGAAAATTGCTGCCCGGTTAATTGCATTCCATCCCCCGAGTCGCCGGAAAAACGGATCACAACATCGTGTTTCTCGATAACTTTTGTCTCTTGACTCATGATTGAAATAAGTAAGTTTAATATTTTAATAGTCTCTTAACACTTTTTACTCGATCATTTTATGTTTTAAAACATGGTAAAGGTAACGAATCAAAAATACTAAACAAGTTTATGTCCAACAATTTTTAATACCACACAATATGCTGATTTACAATATAATGATATTCAAATTAAGTATAAAAACCAGCCCATAAAATAAATCGGTTCTAAAAAATCAGACACAAAAACGATGATTTTCCGGCTTTTAGCGCTTACGTTTGCGAAAACTCGGAATGCAATTTTAACTTACCGTTATTAAAACTGTACGATTCTCTTTCAAACCATTTTTTTCATTTAGCGTATGAGAGTAGTAATAATTCAAATCCTATGTATAAACATCTGTTGCTTTACATCTTCGCCGGGACTCTGGCCGCCTGCGGCTCAAATACGACACTCCATGATCCTGCCGATTCCGAAGGAAATTTTCTGCTAGCCAGCAATCTGGCAGATAAAATGTTTTGGAGCGATCTCTGGTACCATTTTTTGAATTGGGTCATCACCGATCTACCGGCCATTGTTATTCTGATACTGATCTTAACAGGCTTATTGAAATTACTCGGCTTCACCATCAAAAAGCTGAAAAAAGCAGCCATTGAACGCCTCCACAAATCCCGGAAAGATGATCTGGAAGACCGGAAACGTATCAATACCATAGCCGGTATCACACAGGGCATCGGCCGAATATTCCTCTGGACGATATTCATCCTCATGATCCTCGAAAAAATCAGCATCAACATCGGTCCCATCCTGGCAAGTGCAGGGATTGTCGGTCTGGCCATAGGCTTCGGAGCCCAGGAACTGGTAAGGGATTTTATTTCAGGCTTTTTCATGTTGCTCGAGGATCAAATCCGCGAGGGCGACGTAGCCATCATCAATGGCACCAGCGGTACAGTAGACAAAATAAAACTCCGCACCACCACACTAAGGGATGCCTCCGGCGTGGTACATATTTTTCAAAACGGCAAAATCAACACCCTTTCCAATATGACAAAGGAATTTTCAGCTATCGTGATAGACATTCGAGTTGCCTATAAAGAAGATACCGACCAGGTAAATGATGTCCTCAGACAAGTGGGAGACGAAATGATACAAGACAACATTTCAGGGCAGCAAATAACCAGTGTAGATCTTTTAGGCGTAGATCAATTTGCCGACAGTGCCGTCATCCTGAAAGTAAAACTGACAACCAGACCCGGGCAGCAATGGGCGCTGGGCCGGGAATTCAGACGAAGGGTCAAAAAAGCTTTCGATGCCCGCAATATAGAAATTCCTTTCCCGCATATCAGCCTTTATACCGGATCGGTCACCCCGCCTATGCCCGTAGCGCTGCAGGAAAACAACCGGGAATCCGGCCCCCAAGGCAAGTGATACCGGGGAATCAGTCAAATTCCCGATATCAGCTCCCTGCTCCCCCAAAACCATCAAATACCATAAAGCGTATGAAGCTATTTCTTCCGATTAAACCGCCGTCCGCAAAATACAGCATCTTCTCCCAACTCTTCCTCGATACGGAGCAACTGATTGTACTTAGCCATACGGTCAGAACGGCTCATCGAACCTGTCTTGATCTGTCCGGAATTCGTAGCCACTGCAATATCGGCAATCGTAGCATCCTCTGTCTCTCCCGAACGATGAGAGGTAACTGTGGTATAACCGGCACGCTGAGCCATTTCAATCGCATCCAGGGTTTCCGTCAGTGTACCGATTTGGTTCACTTTAATCAAAACAGAATTGGCACACCCCAACTCAATTCCCTTTCTGAGGTATTCCACATTCGTCACAAAGAGGTCATCTCCCACCAACTGGCAGCGATCTCCGATCTTTCCTGTCAGCATTTCCCAACCGTCCCAGTCATTTTCGGCCATGCCATCTTCGATGGAATCAATCGGATATCTATCGATTAACTCCTCAAGGTAAAGCACCTGTTCCGCTGAAGTACGCTTAGCTCCTTCCGGACCTTCGAAGACAGCATAATCATAAATCCCCTCTTTATAAAATTCAGAGGAAGCGCAATCCAAACCGATCATCACCTCTTCACCCGGCTTATAGCCTGCTTTTTTAATGGCTTCGAGAATGGACTCCAAGGCATCTTCCGTACCTTTCAGCGCAGGAGCAAATCCTCCTTCATCTCCCACAGCAGTACTCAATCCCCTGCCGTGCAATACCTTTTTCAAGGCATGGAAAATTTCAGCTCCCATCCGTACAGCTTCCCGAAATGTTCTTGCACCTACCGGCCGGATCATAAACTCCTGAAAAGCAATCGGCGAATCAGAATGCGCCCCCCCGTTGATGATATTCATCATCGGTACAGGCAACACTTTGGCATTGCATCCGCCGATATAACGGTATAAGGGAATTCCCAAAGCATTCGCCGCAGCCTTTGCACAAGCCAAAGAAACTCCCAGCATCGCATTGGCGCCCAGATTCGCTTTGGTCTTCGTTCCGTCCAGATCGATCAATAAACGGTCTATAGCGCTCTGGCCAGTCACATCGGCTCCCAGCAAAGCATCGGCAATCACCGTATTTACGTTGTTCACCGCATTGAGAACGCCTTTCCCCTGATAACGCGACTTATCACCGTCACGCAGCTCCAGAGCCTCGTGCTCCCCCGTAGATGCTCCGGAAGGCACCGCAGCCCGTCCCATCACACCGCTTTCCAAAGTTACGTCTACTTCAATTGTCGGATTTCCGCGGGAATCCAAGATTTCCCGTCCTTTAATGTCTACGATATGTGTCATAATTCAGTAGTTAGAATGTTTTTCTTTTACTGACACAAGTTACGACAAAAGGATGAAAGAAGAGAAATCAAAAATTAAGAATTAACTAACATTCATAAATAATAGCAGACAAAAAAACCGGAAAGCAACAGGTACTTTCCGGTCAGTCTTTATCAACTCAAAAAACTTATTCAGCTTTCGGTGCCTCTTCTGCAGGTGTTTCTGCTTTCGGAGCTTCCTCGACCACTGTGGCTTCGGTTGCTTCGGCTGCTTTCTTAGCCCCAGAAGAACGGCGGCGGCGGGTAGTGGTTTTCTTCACTTCCTGTTTAACTTCAGTATAAGTTGCATTGAAATCTACCAATTCGATAATACAAACCTCGGCATTATCTCCCAGCCGGTTACCGGTATGCAGGATACGGGTATAACCACCGGGACGGTTGATGATTTTCGGAGCCACTTCCCGGAATAATTCGGTCACGGCTTCTTTCTGTCCCAGGTAGCTGAACACTACGCGGCGGGAATGAGTATTATCATTCTTGCTTTTCGTAATCAACGGCTCAACATACATTTTGAGCGCTTTAGCCTTAGCCACTGTAGTAGTGATCCGTTTGTGAAGAATCAGGGAAGTGGCCATATTCGAGAGCATAGCCTTGCGGTGTGCGCTGGTACGGCTCAGGTGATTAAATTTCTTCTTATGGTTCATGATGTTATTCCTTATCTAATTTATACTTTGTAACATCCATACCGAATTCAAGGTTGTTGTTTTCCAACAAAGCTTCCAACTCAGTCAGCGACTTCTTTCCGAAATTACGGAATTTCAGCAGGTCATTCTTGTTGAAGCGGCACAATTCTCCAAGTGTTTCCACTTCAGCAGCTTTCAGACAGTTCAAAGCGCGTACGGACAAGTCCATATCCACTAATTTTGTCTTCAACAGCTGGCGCATGTGGAGCACCTCTTCATCAAATTCTTCATTCCCATACTTATCTTCAGATTCCAGAGAAATCTTTTCATCTGAGAACAACATAAAATGATGAATCAAAATTTTCGCAGCCTCCTTCAAGGCATCGGTAGGAGCTATAGAACCATCGGTTTCGATTTCCAACAACAATCTCTCATAGTCGGTTTTACCTTCCACCCGATAATTCTCAATTTCATATTTTACATTCCGGATCGGAGTATAAATGGCATCAATAGGGATATATCCCGCTTCAGCATCTGCCGGCATATTTTCAGTACTGGGAACATAACCGCGGCCCTTCTGGATAGTGATTTCCATCTGAAAGCTTACAGACGGATCCATGTGGCAAATTTCGAGTTCACTATTAAGCACTTCAAATCCGGTGAGGAATCGATTGATATCCCCTGCCTTAAAAGCTTCCTGACCGTTGATCAGAACCGTCAGCTTCTCATCCTCTACATCTTCCACTTTTCTCTTAAACCGAACCTGCTTCAGATTCAGGATAATCTCGGTAACATCCTCAATTACTCCGGGGATGGTAGCAAACTCGTGTTCTACACCATGTATTTTGATGCCGGTAATCGCGAAGCCCTCCAATGAAGACAATAGGATGCGGCGTAACGGATTACCAATTGTGATTCCGTAACCTGGCTCCAAGGGACGAAATTCGAATTTTCCGAATTTGTCCGTTGATTCGAGCATGATTACTTTATCCGGTTTCTGGAAAGCTAATATTGCCATAAATATCTTTAATTTTTACTTAGAATACAATTCTACGATTAACTGCTCCTTGATATTTTCCGGAATATCGGTTCTTTCCGGCACATTCAAGAATTTTCCGCTCATGGAAGCTCCGTCCCATTCCAGCCAGGAGTATTTGGACACCCGGTTGCTGCGCAAACTTTCGCTTACCACTTCCAGCGCTTTCGATTTTTCACGTACAGCAACGATATCTCCGGCTTTCACAGCTGCAGAAGGGATGTTACATACACCACCGTTCAAGGTGATATGACGGTGTGACACCAACTGACGGGCTGCAGCACGTGTGGGAGCAATGCCCAAACGGTAAACTACATTATCCAGACGGCATTCCAGCATCTGCAACAAAACCTCACCGGTAACACCACCGGAACGTTCTGCTTTTTCAAACAGATTACGGAATTGTCTCTCCAACAAACCGTAGGTATATTTTGCCTTTTGTTTTTCTTTTAACTGAACACCATATTCAGAGATTTTTTTACGACGACGAGCCAAACCGTGTTGTCCTGACGGATAATTTCTCCGTTCCAGCGCTTTATCCGGTCCGTAAATGGGCTCACCGAACTTTCTTGCTATTTTAGACTTAGGTCCTGTATATCTAGCCATTTTTTTAAATTTTTGATTTCAGACTCCCGGTTTCAGATTTCCTTCCGACTTCCGGCCTTCTCCGTCCATCGTAAATCATCCGCCGCAAATCCTTCACGTTCATTAAAATTAAACTCTTCTGCGTTTCGGAGGACGGCAACCATTATGAGGTAGCGGAGTAACATCTACGATTTCGGCTACCTCTATGCCACTCGCATGAATGGAACGGATAGCAGATTCGCGACCGTTACCCGGCCCGGAAACATATACTTTTGCTTTACGCATGCCCAAATCGAAAGCCACTTTTGCGCAATCGGCTGCAGCCATCTGTGCGGCATACGGAGTGTTCTTCTTAGATCCTCTGAAACCCATCTTTCCGGCGGAAGACCATGAAATCACCTGACCAGTCGAGTTGGTCAAAGAAATGATGATGTTATTAAATGAGGAATGAACGTGTGCTTGTCCCACGGCTTCTACTTTAACCAGCCGCTTCTTGTTACTTGATGTAGACTTCTTTGCCATAATTCAACTCAATTATTTAGTTGCTTTTTTCTTGTTAGCAACAGTTTTCTTCTTACCCTTACGTGTACGGGCATTGTTCTTGGTACTCTGTCCTCTGACAGGCAGACCTAAACGGTGACGGATCCCCCGGTAGCAACCGATATCCATCAGTCGTTTGATGTTCATCTGAACGTTTGATCTCAGCTCACCTTCGACTTTGTACTCTGTTCCGATAATCTTACGTACAGCCCCGAGCTGGTCGTCGTTCCAGTCTTTTACCTTCAGGTCATAATCGATGCCGGCTTCACTCAGGATAGCACGTGCACTACTTCTACCTATACCATAGATATAGGTCAAGGCTATTTCTCCTCTTTTGTTTGAGGGTAAATCTACACCTACGATTCTTGCCATAAATCTTTTTTAATTTTACAGATTAATGATTAACCCTGACGCATTTTAAACTTAGGGTTCTTTTTGTTAATGACGTACAAAACGCCTTTCCTTCTTACAATCTTGCAATCGTCATTACGTTTTTTAATTGACGCTTTTACCTTCATGGTCTTCTAGTTTATTGATTAAATGTGCTCATGTGCCAATGTGCGAACCAGCTAATAATAGGTACATTTGCAAATCGGTACACTAATTTTTGTATCTGAACGTAATCCGCCCTTTAGTCAGGTCATACGGCGACATATCCACCCGCACCCTGTCTCCCGGAAGGATTTTAATATAATGCATACGCATCTTGCCGGAAATATGGGCCGTAATCACATGCCCGTTTTCCAATTCCACCCTGAACATCGCATTTGACAATGCTTCTGTTATCACTCCATCCTGTTCTATCGACGGCTGCTTTGCCATAAACAATTTCGGTTTTGATTTTTTGATCTGGCATTTACAATCTCTTCCTGTTACAGGCTTCGACCATAAATGTTCAATCAATATACTTATCTGTTCTTCCTGCAGGAAACACCGGACTTTCAACCCAACCACACCTGCGGCTCAAGCCGCAAGCCGGCCGGTATCAATTCCCCAGCTCCTTTTCGACATATTCAAAGCTCGACAGGATGTCGGCACCTTTTTTGCCGATAGCCACCGTATGCTCGAAATGAGCCGACGGCAAACGGTCTCGCGTCCGGATGGTCCATCCGTCAGTGTCTTGGTAAACATAACGTTTTCCCAAATTGATCATCGGTTCGATGGCTATCACCATACCTTCCTCCAACTTCACGCCCTGTCCCGGCCGGCCATAATTGGGCACTTGCGGATCTTCGTGCATATCACGTCCCACTCCGTGCCCCACCAACTCCCGGACTACAGAAAAGCCCTCCGCTTCGCACCAGGATTGTACAGCATGTCCGATATCACCGATACGCATCCCCGCAACAGCCTTTTCGATCCCTTTGTATAAGCTTTGTTTCGTCACTTCCAGCAACCGGTGTACCTCCTCACTCACTTCCCCTACTTCAAAGGTATAGGCACTATCGCCATAATAACCATTCTTCAACGTACCACAGTCGATGGAAACCACATCACCCTCCTTCAGAATACATTCTGCAGAAGGAATTCCGTGTACGACCACATCATTGAGCGAAATACAAAGAGTATTGGGAAAACCTTCATACCCCTTAAAACCGGGTTCCGCCCCGTTCGCCCGGATGAACTCCTCAGCGATACGGTCGAGCTCTAATGTAGAAATCCCCGGACGGATGTGTTTGGCCATCTCGCCCA
This sequence comes from uncultured Odoribacter sp., assembly GCA_964564205.1. Classification (GTDB taxonomy): domain Bacteria; phylum Bacteroidota; class Bacteroidia; order Bacteroidales; family Marinifilaceae; genus Odoribacter. Next base: position 10,457 of record CAZMAE010000158.1, read on the forward strand.
GAGTTTTACCTACAAGCCGGTTGCTCTCCCTTAATAACTCAATCTCTTCTCCGCTTTTTACAAAAATCATGTCACAAAACTACAATTTTTTTTCCGGGTTGCAAAGTTTCCGCGTCACTAAGTTACTGAGATCAGCTAAATATATTATCTCAGTAACCCAGCAACTTAGTCATTTCCCAACTCTTAATAGGCAGCCGGACCTCCGGGAGTTTTTCCCTTAATACGGCCTGTTTTCATCAAACCATCATAGTGACGCATCAGCAAATGAGATTCGATCTGCTGCAACGTATCCAATACGACACCCACCAAAATCAATAATGACGTACCTCCATAAAACTGAGCGAACTGCTGATTGATTCCGGCGATCTGGGCAAATGCCGGCAAAATAGCCACAATACCCAGGAAAATAGATCCCGGCAATGTGATTCTCGACATGATGGTATCCAGAAATTCCATGGTTTTCCGACCGGGTTTCACTCCGGGAATAAATCCGCCGTTCTTCTTCATATCTTCCGCCATCTGCATCGGATTAACGGTAATGGCCGTATAGAAATACGTAAAGGCAACAATCAAGACAAAAAAGGTTGCATTATACCAAAAACCGGTGAAATCAGAAAAGGCAGCCGCAAAACCTGACATGGATTCCGAAGCATAATTTGCAAAAGATATCGGCAACAAAATCAATGCCTGGGCAAAGATGATAGGCATTACTCCTGCTGCATTGATTTTCAGCGGAATGTACTGACGAACTCCACCGTATTGCTTGTTTCCGACAATCCGTTTAGCATACTGTACAGGCACCTTCCGAGTTCCTTGCACCAATAATATACTACCGCAAAATACCAAAAACAGGAATACGATCTCTATCAGGAATGCAATAGCTCCACCGCCCTGCTGACTTACTCGTGAAGACAATTCGGCAACAAAAGCAAAAGGCAGACGGGCAATAATACCGATCATAATGATGATGGAGACTCCGTTACCGATCCCCTTGTCGGTGATCTTCTCTCCCAACCACAATACAAACATAGAACCTGCAGCCAAGACAACTACAGAGAATACAGTAAACCACCATCCGCTCATCATGAAATATTCGGGACGGATTTGGATATGCAAGTTGGTAAGATACGCAGAACCCTGCAGGATAAGAATAATAACAGTCAGATAACGGGTAATCTGATTAATCTTCCGTCTGCCGCTTTCTCCTTCACGCTGCATACGTTGAAAATACGGAACCGCAATGCCCAGCAACTGAACCACAATCGAAGCAGAGATATAAGGCATGATTCCCAAAGCAAATATGGAAGCATTCGAGAATGCACCTCCTGAAAACATATCCAGCAACCCCAGAACACCACTGGAAGTTTGCTCTTTCAAAGCGGCCAAGCCGGCAGGATCGATACCCGGCAATACAATCTCTGTTCCGAGTCTGTAAACGAGAATCAAACCGAGAGTTGTCAGAATCCGGGTTTTTAATTCCTCAATTTTCCAAATGTTCTTTAATGTATCAAATAACTTCATATTCTTTTGTTTAATCGTTGAATCGCTGAATCATTTATTTGTCAAATCGCTTTTGAACGAACAAACAAATAAACAACTCAACGATTAAACATTTGTTTTTACAAAACGACTACAGAACCGCCGGCAGCCTGAATAGCTTCGATCGCTTTTTTAGAAAATGCGTTTGCTTTCACTTCCAGTTTAGCGCTGATTGCACCGTCACCCAACACCTTCAGCAAATCATTCTTATTCAGCAAGCCTGCACGGATCAACACATCGCGGTCGATCATCTCCAGATTATTCCTCTCTGCCAAAGCCTGCAACATGCTTACATTGATAGCTTTATATTCTACACGGTTGACATTTTTAAAGCCAAACTTCGGCACACGTCTCTGCAGAGGCATCTGACCGCCTTCAAAACCGATCTTCGTATGATAACCTGATCGTGATTTAGCTCCTTTATGTCCTCTCGTAGAAGTACCTCCTTTTCCGGAACCCTGTCCGCGACCAATTCTCCTTTCGTGGTGAGTTGATCCGGCCGCCGGTTTTAAGCTACTTAAATCCATTGTATTTAGTCCTTAAATGTTTAACAAATTACTTTACTTCTTCCACACGAACCAAATGGCTGATTTTTGCCACCATTCCCAGGATCTGCGGAGTAGCTTCTTTCTCCACACTGCTGTTGGTTTTCTTCAATCCCAAAGCCTGAATTGTGCCTACCTGAGTTTTGTCGCTACCGATTTTACTTTTTACAAGTGTGATTTTAATCTTTGCCATGATCCTCAAATATTATCCGTTAAACACTTTATCCAGACTGATCCCCCTGTTGGCAGCCACAGTACGTGCATCACGCATTTCTTTCAATGCAGCGATGGTTGCTTTCACCAGATTATGCGGGTTAGACGAACCCTTGCTCTTAGCCAGCACATCGCGGATACCTGCACTTTCCAGTACGGCACGCATAGCACCTCCGGCCACCAAACCGGTACCTGAAGATGCCGGTTGCATATAAACCTGGGCACCGCCGAAACGGGCTACTTGCTCGTGGGGAATAGTTCCCTTCAGTACAGGCACTTTGATCAGATTTTTCTTCGCAGCCTCAATCCCTTTGGAAATAGCTGTAGTCACTTCACTTGCTTTACCTAATCCCCAGCCTACGATTCCGTTTTCATCACCTACCACAACGATAGCTGCGAAACTGAATGTACGGCCTCCTTTAGTAACTTTGGTCACACGATTGATAGCTACCAATCTGTCTTTTAATTCCAAGTCAGTATTATTTACTTTCTGTTCCATGCTGCTAACTTATTAAAAATTAAGACCTCCGTTACGGGCAGCGTCGGCCAGGGCCTTTACTCTGCCATGATACAAATAACCGTTCCGGTCGAAAACGACAGTCTCGATTCCGGCAGCCTTTGCTTTTTCAGCGACGATAGCTCCTACGAAACCGGCCTGCTCGGTCTTATTTCCTTTCTTTTCTGCAATTTCCTTGCTCAAAGACGAAACAGATACTAACGTCTTACCTGCTTTGTCGTCAATCAACTGAACGGAAATTTGCGTATTGGAACGATAAACGCTCATCCGGGGGCGTTCTGCCGTTCCGGAGACAATCTTACGGATTCTCCGTTTTATTCTTAATCTTCTTTCTTCTTTCGTTAAAGCCATAACTTTTACCTCTTTAGTGATTAAACTTTAGCTGATTTACCTGCTTTCCGGCGAACTTGTTCACCTACGAAGCGGATACCCTTACCTTTATAAGGTTCCGGCTTACGGAAAGAACGGATTTTCGCAGCTACCTGACCGATCAGCTGTTTGTCGCAGCTTTCGAGAGTAATAATCGGATTTGCACGCTTTTCAGTTACAGCTGAAACTTTTACCTCTGCCGGTAATTGCAAGAAGATAGAGTGAGAATATCCCAAACCTAATTCAAGTACCTGACCTTCAGCGTTAGCACGAAAACCAACACCTACCAGCTCCTGCTTGATGGTGTAACCTTCGGAAACACCCACAACCATATTGTGAAGCAATGCACGGAACAAACCATGCTGTGCCTTATGTTCTTTATCTTCCGTGTGACGTTGTACGTGCACTACATTTCCTTCAACGCTAACAGTCAGGTCAGTACTTACTTTCTGTGAAAGTTGTCCTTTCGGACCCTTTACTGTGACGGTGTTATCCGGACTTACTGCTACAGTAACTCCTTGTGGTATATGAATCGGTAATTTCCCTATACGTGACATCTCTTCTTCACTTTAAATTAATACACATAACACAATACTTCACCGCCTACATTCCGCTGGCGAGCTTCCTTGTCGGTCATCAATCCCATGGAAGTAGACAAAATGGCAATGCCGAGACCGTTCAATACCCGCGGCATATCTTCCACATTGGTATAGCGGCGTAAACCGGGCTTAGAAACACGAACCAAAGATTTGATAGCCGGCACTTTTGTCTCCGGGTGATATTTCAACGCAATTTTGATATTACTTTTGGCTCCGTCCTGTTCGAACTTATAGTTCAGGATATATCCTTTTTCCTTCAGGATCTTGGTCATTTCGAGTTTCATTTTAGAACCCGGGATTTCAACCACTTTATGACCAACACTTACCGCATTCCGAATGCGCGTAAGAAAATCTGCTATTGGATCTGTCATCTCTTTTCGCTTTTAAATAATTACCAACTAGCCTTCTTAACTCCGGGTATCAAACCTGCCGATGCCATTTCACGGAACTGGATACGGCTGATACCAAATTGTCTCATATAACCTCTGGGACGTCCTGTCAGCTTGCAGCGGTTGCGCAAACGGATAGGATTTGAGTTTTTAGGCAGGAGACTCAGTGCAGCATAGTCGCCTTCCTCTTTTAACTTTGCCCGTTTCGCAGCGTACTTTTCTACCAATTTTGCACGCTTCACCTCACGGGCCTTCATTGATTCTTTTGCCATTTCGCTTCTTTTTTAATTCTTTTTAAATGGTAATCCAAATTCTCTGAGCAGAGCAAAACCTTCTTCGTCGGTATTAGCCGAAGTCACAAATGTAATGTTCATACCCATAATCTTGTGAACGGAATCCATCACAATTTCAGGGAATATGATCTGCTCTTCGAGACCTAATGTATAATTGCCTCTTCCGTCGAGTTTGCTGTTGATCCCCTTGAAATCGCGGATACGCGGCAGGGCGCTACAGATCAAACGTTCCAGGAATTCGTACATTCTCTCCCTGCGCAAAGTCACTCTCACACCGATCGGCATGCCTTTACGCAACTTAAAATTAGATACGTCTTTCGTCGATTTACCCAAAACAGCCTTCTGGCCTGTTATCGCGGTAATCTCATTGACGGAAAATTCCAGGATCTTCTTATCCTGAATGGCTGAACCCACTCCCTGATTGATTACTATCTTCTCCAAACGGGGAGTCTGCATAACTGACTTGTATCCGAATTCCTTCATTAAAGTCGGTACAATCTCTTCGTTATACTTTGTTTTTAGATTTGGTACGTATTTCATTAAATTTTATAATTTTGACTCACGATTGACGGTCAAACACACCTTTGTCTGCCGAAAAATCAGATTTTCAGGCGGCAAAGGTATAAATTATTTTTGACAAATCACTTCGTAAATCCGTATTTCGATTGAAAATTGTAGATTCCAAAATTTTAAACGCAGATCCTAAACAATTTAAAATCCGAAATCTACAATACACATCATTTCAGGATCTCTCCCGATTTCTTGGCATATCTCACCAACTTACCCTTTTCGTCCAATTTCCGGCCGATACGGGTCGGCTTGTTGGTAGACGGGTCGATTACATTCAGGTTGGAAATATGGATCGGAGCCTCCTGCTTGATAATACCGCCCTGCGGATGTTTGGCATTCGGCTTGGTGTGTTTGCTGACGAGATTGATACCTTCCACGATAGCTCTTTCCTTCTCCGGAAGAACTTCCAGCACCTTTCCCTGCTTTCCTTTGTCCTCCCCTGCATTCACCTGTACTAAATCGCCTTTCTTAATATGAAATTTTCTATTCATCGCTTTTCCGTTTTTGATTTCTGATTTCAGATTTACGATTTAATTGCCATAGCTTTCCATCGTAAATCATAAATCACAAACCGTAAATAATTAAAGTACTTCGGGAGCCAACGAAACAATCTTCGTATAACCTTCACGAACTTCACGGGCTACAGGACCGAAAATACGGGTTCCCCTCATTTCACCGGCGTTGTTCAACAATACACAGGCATTGTCGTCAAAGCGGATATAAGAACCGTCCGGACGTCTGTACTCTTTTGTCACACGCACAACAACTGCCTTGCTTACCGATCCTTTCTTGATATCGCCGTTCGGCAGTGCGTTCTTTACAGCAACAACAATCTTATCGCCTACGCGGGCATACCTTTTCTTGCTTCCACCCAGTACCCGGATACAAAGCACTTCCTTGGCGCCGCTGTTGTCTGCTACTGATAATCTGGTTTCCTGTTGTATCATGATTACTTCGCTCTTTCAATGATTTCAACTAATCTCCATCTCTTCATTTTACTCAAGGGACGGGTTTCCATAATTCTCACAGTATCACCGATATTACACTCATTCTTTTCATCATGAGCGGTGAACTTTTTGGTTTTCTTTACAAACTTACCGTAAATCGGGTGTTTCTCTTTAAAGTGTACAGCAACGGTGATAGTCTTGTCCATCTTATTGCTCAGCACCACGCCGATCCGTTCTTTTCTAAGATTTCTTTCTTCCATTGCTTTACTTCTTTTCAGTTAATTCTCTCTTACGTATCTCAGTCATCATACGGGCGATGGTCTTACGGGCTGCACGAATCTGCATCGGGTTTTCCATCGGAGTGATCGTATGATTCATGGTCTGCTTATTGAGGTTCACCTTTTCTGTAGCAACCCGTTCAATAAGCTCGGCTGTGGTCATTTCTCTTATTTCTGAATTTTTCATCTCTCTGACAAATTAATTTTTAAACTTAATAGCCGGAAGACTATTCTTCGACATAGTCACGTCTAACCACAAACTTCGTCGTAATAGGTAATTTCTGTGCTGCAAGACGTAAAGCCTCTTTAGCCACTGCATAAGGTACACCGTCGGCTTCGAAAAGAATTCTTCCCGGAGTTACAGGTGCTACGAATCCCTCCGGATTACCTTTACCTTTACCCATACGTACTTCGGCCGGCTTCTTGGTAATCGGTTTATCGGGGAATATGCGAATCCAAATCTGTCCCTGACGTTGCATATAACGGGTCACTGCAACACGGGCAGCTTCTATCTGGCGTCCTTCGATCCATTTCTCTTCCAACGCCTTAATACCGAAAGATCCGAATGCAAGCTGATTGCCTCTCTGAGCATTCCCTTTCATTCTGCCTTTCTGGCTTCTTCTAAATTTAGTCCTTTTCGGCTGTAACATAGCTCTTCGTTTATTAGATTAAAAGACTACTTACTTTTTCTTCTTTCTGAAACCGCCTTTTTTTCCATCTCCCTTAGCGGCTGCTGCAGGGCGGCTTCCGTTGTTGTCGCGGCTCTGAAGTATGGAGTTCGGAACAAGCTCGCGTCTTCCATAAACTTCACCTTTGCAGATCCACACCTTAATACCCAGCAGACCATAAGTGGTCAGTGCCTCTGCCTGTGCATAATCGATATCGGCACGGAAAGTATGCAGCGGGGTCCTTCCTTCTTTGAACATCTCGGCACGGGCCATTTCAGCACCGTTCAGACGTCCTGAGATCAGAATTTTAATCCCCTCGGCACCCATTCTCATGGTAGAAGCGATAGCCATCTTAATAGCCCGGCGGTATGCAACACGGCCTTCCAGCTGACGAGCTATGTTATTGCCTACGATCACAGCATCCAATTCCGGACGCTTGATCTCAAAGATATTGATCTGAACTTCCTTATCGGTAATTTTCTTCAGCTCTTCCTTCAGTTTGTCCACTTCCTGACCGCCTTTACCGATGATAATACCCGGACGGGCGGTATTGATCGTAATAGTGATGAGCTTCAGTGTACGCTCGATAACGATTTTTGCGATTCCGGCCTTAGCAAGACGGGCATTCAGGTACTTGCGGATTTTATAATCCTCTACCAGTTTGTCTCCGTAATTCTTGCCGCCGAACCAATTAGAATCCCATCCACGGATGATCCCTAATCTATTGCTTATTGGATTACATTTTTGTCCCATGCTTTACTCTTTTACAGTGTTTTCAACAACGGCAGTTTTACTTCCCAACACGATAGTCACGTGATTGGATCTCTTGCGGATCCGGTGAGCCCGTCCCTGCGGTGCCGGACGCAGTCTCTTCAGGATACCTGCACCGTCCACAAAAATTTCTTTGATATACAATGCAGCATCTTCAACGCGTGCACCGTCGTTTTTCACACCCCAGTTGGCAATTGCTGAAAGCAGCAGTTTCTCCACTTTGCGAGCCGCTTCTTTCGGACAAAATTTCAGTGTATCCAAAGCCCTCTGTACGTCCATTCCGCGTACCAGGTCTGCCACCAATCTCATTTTCTGAGGTGATGAAGGACAATCATGCAGCACAGCGAAAGCCTTTGTTTTTCTGGCTTCCTTCATCTGATTTGCTCTTATTCTTTTTCTTGCACCCATTTTATACAATCTTCATTTGTTCAACATCATCACGCTATTATTTCTTCTTCTTGTCAGCGTGACCTCTAAAGGTACGTGTCGGTGCAAATTCACCCAATTTGTGGCCGACCATATTCTCAGTCACATACACCGGGATAAATTTATTACCGTTGTGTACAGCTACTGTATGCCCTACGAAATCCGGAGAAATCATGGAATAACGAGCCCAGGTTTTCACAACCGATTTTTTGTTGGTCTCATTCATCGCCAGTATTCTCTTCTCCAGCTTTACATCAATAAAAGGGCCTTTTTTTAACGAACGACTCATAACATCAAGTTTTAATCAGTTATTTTTTCCTTCTTTCAATAATATACTTCGAAGAAGCTTTCTTCGGTGCCCTGGTCTTCAAGCCCTTAGCCAACAAGCCTTTTCTTGAACGGGGCAGACCTCCTGAAGCACGGCCTTCACCACCACCCATCGGGTGATCAACCGGGTTCATTACAACACCACGAACACGCGGACGACGGCCCAACCAACGGGTACGGCCTGCTTTACCGGAACGTTCCAGAGAATGATCGGGGTTGGATACCGTACCTACAGTTGCTTTACAAGTCACCAGAACCATACGGATTTCACCTGAAGGCAATTTGATCGAAGCATATTTTCCTTCTCTCGCTACCAACTGAGCATAAGAACCGGCACTGCGAGCCATCACAGCTCCTTGTCCCGGACGCAACTCGATGTTATGTATGATTGTACCTAATGGGATTTCAGACAGATACAACGTATTTCCGATTTCCGGAGCGATACCCTTGCCGCTCTCTACTGTCTGGCCCACTGTCAGACCGATCGGGGCAACGATATAACGTTTTTCACCATCTGCATACACTAACAAAGCAATACGAGCCGTACGGTTCGGATCATATTCGATAGTAGCCACTCTGGCCGGAATATTCTCTTTCTCCCGTTTGAAGTCGATTACTCTGTATCTGCGTTTATGACCACCACCTATATATCTCATTGTCATCTTACCGGTGTTGTTACGACCTCCGGTTTTGCTGTAGGGTCTCAACAATGATTTCTCAGGTCTATCTGTAGTCACCTGTTCGAAAGTATTCAGCACCTTTCCTCTTTGTCCAGGCGTTACAGGATTTAATTTTCTTACAGCCATCTTATTTAAATATTGCTAAAAAAATCAATACTATCACCTTCTGCTAAGGTCACAATTGCTTTCTTGAACGAATTGGTACGTCCGCTGATCACACCGGCTTTGGTATAACGGGATTTAGCCGTTCCCTGATAACGCTGGGTATTCACAGCCAGTACGTTCACTCCGTACATTGCTTCAACTGCTTTCTTTATCTCAATCTTATTTGCCTCTTTCGCTACGATAAAAGCCACTTTGTGCTGTTTATCGGTGAGAGCCGTCATCTTTTCCGTCAATACGGGCTTAATAATAATTTCCATCTCTTCTGGGTTTAGTTAAGATTGAACATTTCGTTAAGGCCCTCTATAGAACTTTCAACTAAAACGAGGTTTTTCGCCTTCATTACGTTGTAAGTCGCGATGTCGCAAACTCTCATCACTTCCACATTCTGCAAATTACGGGCAGACAGAAGGACATTTTCGTTCACACCCTTACCCAATACCAACAACAGGCGACCGTTGTTCACCTGCAGATTGTTCACCAGAGCAACCATCTGTTTGGTTTTCGGAGCTTCGAAGGTGAAGTCTTCAACGACTTTTACAGCATTTGCACTTGCTTTCACAGCCAATGCTGATTTACGAGCCAATTTTTTCAATTTCTTGTTCAGTTTGAAACTGTAGTCTCTGGGCACAGGACCAAAAACACGGCCTCCTCCTCTGAACTCAGGGTTCTTGATACTACCTGCACGAGCACCACCCGTACCTTTTTGCTTCTTCAGCTTCTTGGTACTCCCGGAAATTTCATTCCGCTGTTTTGACTTATGGGTCCCCTGACGGTTGTTGGCCAGGAACTGTTTTACGTCAAGGTAGATAGCGTGTTCGTTAGGTTGAATTCCGAAAATAGCGTCATCCAACACTACTTTTCTGCCGGTTTCCTGTCCGGCAATGTTTAGTACACTTAACTCCATTACTTCTGAATAATTACGTATGAACCTTTAGCTCCGGGAACAGATCCCTTCACCAACAACAAATTATTTTCAGGAATTACCTTCAAAACTTCCAAGTTCTCTACAGTAACCCGGTCTCCGCCCATACGGCCGCCCATACGCATTCCTTTGAAAACACGGGCCGGAGTAGAACATGCTCCGATAGATCCCGGCTTACGGGTACGGTTGTGCTGACCGTGGGTAGTCTGTCCTACTCCACCGAAACCGTGACGTTTCACAACGCCCTGGTATCCTTTTCCTTTAGAGGTACCGACAATATCGACGAAATTTGCATCCTGCAACATCGTTACATCGATTACATCGCCCAACTTGTGTTCTTCGGCAAATCCCGCAAACTCAACGAGTTTACGTTTCGGAGTTGTGCCTGCCTTCTTAAAATGTCCACTTAGCTGCTTCGTCGTGTGTTTTTCTTTCTTTTCATCAAAACCCAACTGAAGTGCTTCGTAACCGTCTTTTTCCAAGGTTTTCACCTGAGTTACGACACATGGACCGCATTCGATAACAGTGCATGGGATGCTTTTCCCCTCAACACTGAAAACGGAAGTCATTCCGACTTTTTTTCCAATTAAACCTGGTAATTTCATTTCTTTTTAAATAGGTTAATTCTTCATTTTAACGACATAGGGTTTCGCCGTTAACTACACTTTAATCTCTACTTCAACACCACTGGGCAGTTCAAGCTTCATCAACGCATCAATCGTACCTGCAGTTGAGCTGTAGATGTCGATCAGACGTTTGAAAGTGCATAACAAAAATTGTTCACGGCTCTTCTTATTGACAAAAGTAGAGCGGTTAACAGTAAAAACAGCCCTGTGCGTAGGAAGCGGAATCGGTCCGCTCACCACAGCGCCGGTAGCCTTTACCGTCTTAACAATCTTTTCAGCCGACTTGTCTACCAAGTTGTGATCGTAAGATTTTAACTTAATTCTGATTTTTTGGCTCATGTTTTTTGTTATTATATTTAAGCGGTCGGGAAGGCCGCGAAGGCCCTTCCGACATTAATTTTTAGATTAAATCTACCCGTCCGCTGGCTTTTTCAACTACCTCTCTCGCAATATTCTTCGGCACTTCGGCATAATGATCGAATTCCATAGAAGAACTTGCACGTCCGGACGACAACGTACGTAATACGGTTACATAACCGAACTGTTCGGCCAGAGGTACCTTAGCCGTAATCACACGGGCTCCGACACGGGAATCCATTGATTCAACCTGTCCCCGGCGACGGTTCAGGTCAGCGATGATATCACCCATAAAGTCTTCGGGAGTAACCACTTCCAGCTTCATAATCGGTTCCAGCAACACCGGCTTGGCTTTCTGTGCAGCTTCCTTGTAACCGAGTTTGGCAGCCATTTCGAACGACAAGGCATCTGAGTCTACCGGGTGGAACGAACCATCGACCAAAGTAATCTTCAAAGCCTCCAGGGAATAACCGGCCAAAACACCGTTCTGCATAGCCTCTTTGAAACCTTTCTCGACAGACGGGATAAATTCCTTCGGAATGTTACCACCTTTCACTTCGTTCACGAAAGTCAGGCCCTCTTTGCCTTCTTCAGCGGGCTCCATGCGGAAGATGATGTCAGCGAATTTACCACGGCCACCGGACTGTTTCTTGAACACATGACGGTGATCGACAGCCATTGTAATGGCTTCCTTATAAGCCACCTGAGGAGCGCCCTGGTTGCATTCCACCTTAAACTCACGACGCAGACGGTCGAGAATGATATCCAGGTGAAGCTCACCCATACCGCTGATTACCGTCTGACCGGAATCTTCATCGGTTTTTACCCGGAAAGTCGGGTCTTCTTCAGCCAGCTTCGCCAAAGCCATGCCCAATTTATCGGTATCTTTCTGAGTCAGCGGTTCGATTGCAATACCGATCACCGGTTCCGGGAAAGTCATACTTTCCAGTACGATAGGCTTTTCTTCCGAACACAGCGTATCTCCGGTACGGATATCCTTGAAACCTACACAAGCGCAAATATCTCCGGCTTCCAGTACCTCCTTCGGCATCTGCTTGTTGGAGTGCATCTGGAACAAACGGGAAATACGCTCTTTCTTATCGGTACGCGGGTTATAGACATACGAACCGGCTTCGATCTTACCGGAATAAATACGGGTATAGCACAGACGGCCCACAAACGGGTCGGTAGCGATCTTAAATGCCAATGCGGACAGCGGAGCTTCCGGATCTACCGGGAAATGAACTTCTTCACCGGTTTTCGGATTGGTTCCCTTGCTGTTCGGAATATCCAGCGGATTCGGCAGATAAGCGATCACAGCATCCAACAGGTTCTGCACCCCTTTATTTTTAAACGAAGAACCGCACATCACCGGGCAGAAATCCATGGCGATCACCGCTTTCCGGATCACCGCCTTCAGGTCTTCCACCGTGATGGAATCCGGATCTTCGAAGAAACGTTCCATCAAGGCCTCGTCCTGCACAGCGGCAGCTTCCACCAGTTTCTCTCTCCATTCCTGTGCTTCGGCCATCATGTTTTCAGGAATTTCCTTCACGGTTGCTTCCATCGCTCCGTTTTCCCAAACATAAGCCTTCATCTCTACCAAATCGACAAGTCCCTGATAATTGTCCTCCGCACCGATCGGCAGCACCAACGGAACCGGATTAGCACCCAGCTTCTCTTTGATTTCGCGGACTGCTTTGAAAAAATCGGCTCCGGAACGGTCCATCTTATTGACGAAAGCAATTCTCGGAACTCCGTATTTATTTGCCTGACGCCATACGGTTTCAGACTGAGCCTCAACACCACCTACCGCACAGAACAGTGCGACAGCACCGTCCAATACACGCAGAGAACGTTCTACCTCCACCGTAAAATCCACGTGTCCCGGAGTGTCGATTATGTTAATCTTATAGTCGTGATCCTGATATTTCCAGTAACAGGTCGTTGCGGCAGAAGTAATGGTGATTCCCCGCTCCTGCTCCTGCACCATCCAGTCCATGGTTGCCGTACCGTCATGCGTCTCACCGATTTTGTGATTCACCCCGGTGAAATACAGGATCCGTTCAGTAGTCGTCGTTTTACCGGCATCGATGTGAGCCATGATACCGATATTTCTTGTATAATGTAAATCTCTCTTAGCCATCTATTTTTCGCCTCTAAATTAAAATCTGAAATGTGCAAATGCCCGGTTGGCCTCAGCCATACGGTGGGTATCTTCCTTCTTCTTGAAGGCAGCACCTTCTTCCTTGTAAGCAGCCATAATTTCAGCAGAAAGTTTTTCAGCCATGCTGTGTCCGCTTCTCTTGCGGGAGTAAAGAATCATATTTTTTACAGAGATGGATCTTTTCCGGCTGGGATTGATTTCGGTAGGCACCTGGAAAGTAGCACCACCGACACGGCGGCTCTTCACCTCCACCTGGGGAGTAATGTTTTCCAATGCCTGCTTCCAGATTTCCAGAGCAGATTTCTCTTCTTTTTTCGCCATTTTTTCCTCAACGATATCCAGTGCGTCATAAAAGATTTTGAACGCAACAGTCTTTTTACCGTCCACCATCAGGTCATTAACAAACCTCGTCACCAGTACATCGTTGAACTTCGGATCCGGTAACAGGATTCTCTTCTTTGGTTTAGTCTTTCTCATTCTCTTTTTCGTTTACGAATCTGTTCGTCAAGCTGCCCTTTTTGGTCTTCAACGGTTTCACAACCATTTACTCAACTGTTTTTCGGGAACGCTTCATAAACACAATTCCTGTTAATCACTCATTTTTACTTTTTGCCCTTTCCTTTTGCCGGAGCTGCAGCCTGACCCGGTTTCGGTCTCTTCGTTCCGTATTTTGAACGGCCTTGTCCGCGTCCGGCGACACCGGCAGCATCCAAAGTACCGCGAACCAGGTGATAACGCACACCCGGAAGGTCTTTCACACGACCACCGCGGATCAACACGATGGAGTGTTCCTGCAGGTTATGGCCTTCTCCCGGAATATAAGCGTTCACTTCTTTTCCGTTGGTCAGTCTGACACGGGCAACCTTTCTCATCGCTGAGTTCGGTTTTTTCGGAGTCGTCGTGTAAACACGTACACATACTCCCCTTCTCTGCGGGCAAGCATCCAAAGCAGGCGCTTTACTCTTGTCCTCGATCTTTACTCTTCCTTTTCTTACTAACTGTTGAATAGTAGGCATTTTACAAGTACTCTTTTAAAATTATTATACTTTTATCCAAAATGGAGTGCAAATGTACATCCATTTTTAGTAACTACCAAACATTCCCGATATTTTTTCGCAAAAAAGATAAGATTGTCAGAAGGTTACC
>CAZMAE010000159.1:0-49386 GCA_964564205.1 uncultured Odoribacter sp.
GAGCATGTCGCAACATCATCAAGAGCATGTCGCAACATCGTCAAGAACATGTCGCAACATCGTCAAGAGCATGTCGCAACATCATCAAGAACATGTCGCAACATCATCAAGAACATGTCGCAACAGCGTCAAGAACTCGTCACAACATCATCAAGAACATGTCGCAACAGCGTCAAGAACACGTCGCAACATCGTCAAGAACATGTCGCAACATCGTCAAGAGCATGTCACAACATCATCAAGAGCATGTCACAACGCCGTAATGACACGCTCGATACGCCGTACTTGAATAATCGACACCGGGATGAACAACTCCTTTTGTAAACGAAAGAGCCGCGGGATTCGATTGCGATATCGGCTCCGCAGGCTTTCAGGTCGCGGGCCAATTGCCAGGGAGCACAAAAATGAGGATAACCGCTGAAATGCCGGTCTGAAAGGGTGGTTTCCAGATTGGCGAAAACGTAGCCTGCTTGGGCCCAGTAAGGACGGATATATTGTCACCTGTATTTCTCTACCCCACGATCTCTGCATCCGTCACCTCTGATTCCTCCTCCATCTTCACCACTTTTTCCTTTTCCTCGAATTTCTTTCTCAACCGATTGATTTTATACTGGTTCAATAAATCAGTCACCCCATAGAAAATAGCAGTGACGCCGAACAAGATGAAGACCCCTTCGGCCGAAGAAAACGGATCGAACAAAACGATCATACCGGCAATCAGAATCAGTACCGGGAAAAGATAGCTGATCCAGGAAACCGCTCCGAACTGACGGGCAGTAGCCAGCGTCACAAATTGCCCGACAGCAGCCAGTACCAAAATAAATCCCAACAGGTACATAAAAATAGTGGCAAAGCCCGAAGGCAGACACAACAGCAGCAAGCCCAACACCATACTGCCGACACCGCTGAAAGGCAACAAACTCCGTTTATGGTCCTCGCGGTTCCGGTTGGAAATGATAAACGCAATGAGCCCCGTGCTCAAAAATAAAATGCCGATCAGCATAATAATATACCTGACTGCAGCACCGGGCCAGATTACCAATACGACACCCAGAACGATGGCCAGCACAGCACGATAGATGGCTCCCTGAAAATTATTTGTAGTATAAACAATTTGCATAACCATATTTTTTATAAAGTTGAATATTTTTTTGGCCAAACGAAGATAGACATTTTTTTGTTATATCGTACCCGCCCTCCGGAAATTTACACTTTCCGGGGATGGATGCGGCTTAAAAAGGATCACCGCTCCCTCATCGCAGGTGTAATTTTTGGACCAAGCACAAAATTTAGCTACCTTTGCAACTTCAAAAAATGATCAATGGGATATAAAGAAGAAATTTTACGCCGCCGTACTTTTGGCATCATCAGTCATCCGGATGCCGGGAAGACCACTTTGACCGAGAAATTACTGCTTTTTGGCGGGGCTATCCATGTGGCAGGAGCTGTAAAATCGAACAAAATCAAGAAAACAGCAACCTCCGACTTCATGGAAATAGAACGCCAGCGGGGAATCTCTGTCGCGACTTCCGTCATGGGCTTCGAATATAAAGGAATAAAAATCAACATTCTGGACACTCCGGGCCACCAGGATTTTGCCGAAGACACGTTCCGCACCCTAACGGCTTGCGACAGTGTCATCATTGTAATCGACGCCGCCAAAGGAGTAGAAACACAAACACGGAAACTGATGCAGGTTTGCCGGATGCGCAAAACTCCGGTAATTGTCTTCATCAATAAACTGGACCGCCCTGCCAACGATCCTTTCGATATTCTGGACGACGTGGAGAGAGAACTCCGGATTCAGGTAAATCCGCTAAGCTGGCCTATCGGCAGCGGCGACACCTTTAAGGGAATTTACAATTTACACCGCCGGAACCTTTGCCTGTACACCCCAAGCATTCAGAACATACAGGAAGGTATAGAAATCGACGACATAGCCTCGGAAGAATTGGACCGTCACATTGGCGAAAGAGCGGCGGACAAGTTACGGGAAGACCTGGAATTAATACAGGAAGTCTATCCCGGAATCAACCGGGAGGAATACCTGGAAGCACATGTCGCTCCGGTATTTTTCGGTTCTGCGCTCAATAATTTCGGCATCCGCGAACTGCTCGACTGCTTCATCGAAATCGCTCCTTCACCCCTTCCCCGGGAAACCGAAGAAAGAGTAGTAAAACCCGATGAGGAGAAATTTTCCGGATTTGTCTTTAAAATTCATGCCAACATGGATCCCAATCACCGGGACCGGATTGCCTTCGTAAAAGTCTGTTCCGGGATCTTCAAACGCAACACCAACTACCTGCATGTCCGGAATGGCAAACTATTTAAGTTTTCCACCCCTACGGCGTTCATGGCTTCCAAAAAATCGGTCATCGACGAAGCCTATCCGGGAGACATCGTCGGCCTGCACGATACCGGAACATTCAAGATCGGCGACACACTGACCGAAGGCGAAAAACTGCACTATAAAGGAATTCCGAGTTTTTCACCCGAATTATTCAAATACATCGAAAATGCCGATCCGATGAAATCCAAACAGCTGGCCAAAGGAATCGACCAACTGATGGATGAAGGGGTGGCACAGCTGTTTGTCAACCAATTCAACAACCGGAAAATCATCGGCACCGTAGGTGCTCTTCAGTTTGAAGTGATCGAGTACCGTCTGTTGCACGAATACGGCGCAGCCTGCCGCTGGGAGTCCCTCAATCTCTATAAAGCCTGCTGGCTGGAAGCACAGGACCAGACAGAACTGGAAGATTTCAAAAAGCACAAGGCACAATACATGGCCAAAGATAAGGAAGGAAGGGATGTATTCTTAGCCGATTCCGCCTACATGCTGCAAATGGCTCAGGAAAATTACAAAAAACTGATTTTTCATTTCACCTCCGAATTTTAAACGCAACCGCCAATCATTCAAACTCAAAAGATATGCCAGAAATCGGAAAAACATACAGTCAGCAAATCATGGTTTCGGATAAGGACACCGCACTTGCCTACGGTTCAGGCAGCCTTCCGGTATTCGCCACCCCGGCGATGACAGCCCTGATGGAAAATACCGCAGTACACTGCCTGGAAGGAGAACTGGAACCCGGCACCGATACCGTAGGCATTGCGATCAACGTACAACATACGAAAGCAACCGCCGTAGGGCATCCTGTGATTTGCCAGGCCACTGTCACAGAGACCGAAGGACGACGGATTCGTTTCGAAATCACCGTCCGGGACGATAAAGGAGATATCGGTCATGCCATCCACGACCGTTTCATCATCGTTCCTGAAAAATTCATGAGTAAGCTCTGAAATGACCATTGTTTGAGGTATTAAGCCTTTATCTGTCATAACATGGACTTTCATTTAACATCGGAATTTCAGCCTACCGGAGACCAGCCTGAAGCCATCGCCCAATTGAGCGAAGGGATATTCAGAGGCAGACCCTCCCAGGTTCTACTGGGAGTGACCGGATCAGGAAAGACCTTTACAGTGGCCAACGTCATCAACCAAGTAAAACGACCGACGCTCATACTCAGTCACAACAAAACACTGGCCGCCCAATTGTACGGAGAATTCAAATCATTTTTTCCGGAGAATGCCGTAGAATACTTTGTATCCTATTACGACTATTATCAACCGGAAGCCTATCTCCCGACCACCGACACCTATATTGAAAAAGACCTGGCCATCAATGACGAAATCGACAAACTACGCTTGCGGGCAACCGCCTCTTTGTTGTCGGGACGCCGGGATGTGATTGTGGTTTCATCGGTTTCCTGTTTATACGGCATGGCCGATCCGAGGGCTTTCGGTTCAAATGTCACCCACCTGAAAAAGGGAATGACCATCAGCCGGAATGTATTGCTGCGCCGTCTGGTGGATGCCCTTTATGCCAATAATGAAATAGAATTCAAAAGGGGCTGTTTCCGGGCCAAGGGCGAAACTGTAGATATCTTTCCGGCAATCGAAACGTACGACGGAATTGCCTACCGGGTTGAATTCTGGGACGATGTGATCGACCGCATATCCTCATTCAATCCGGTAACGGGACAAACCCTGGGCACACAGGATGAACTGGATATTTATCCGGCCAATCTTTTCGTCACAGACAAAGCCACCATCGCCCATGCTTTGTTTGAAATCGGACAAGATCTGGAGGCCCAGCTAACCTTTTTTAAAGAAAACGGCAAATTTCTGGAAGCCAAACGGCTGGAAGAACGGGTGAAGTACGACATGGAAATGATCCGGGAACTGGGTTATTGTCCGGGCATCGAAAACTATTCGCGCTACTTCGACGGCCGGGCAGCCGGGATCAGGCCTTTCTGCCTGCTGGACTATTTTCCGGAAGACTTTCTGATGGTGATCGACGAATCGCATGTCACCCTGCCTCAGATCAGAGCCATGTACGGCGGAGACCATGCCCGCAAAACCACTCTGGTGGATTATGGCTTCCGGCTTCCGGCAGCTTTTGACAACCGTCCGCTGACATTTGACGAATTTGAACAGAAAACCAGACAAACCATTTACATCAGTGCCACTCCTGCCGACTACGAATTAGGGAAAAGCGAGGGAGTGGTGGTGGAACAGATCATCCGTCCGACCGGCATCCCCGATCCGTTGATCGAAATAGTACCGAGCCTGAATCAGATCGATCACCTGGTGAACGAGATTCAAAAACGCATCTCCCTCCAGGAACGGACGCTGGTGACAACCCTGACCAAGAAGATGGCAGAGGAATTAAGCAAATATCTGGACCGCATCGGTATCAAATGCCAATATATCCATTCGGACGTAGATACCATCGAACGGGTCAAAATCCTGGAGAACCTGCGCAAAGGAGTGATCGACGTGCTAATAGGTGTCAATTTGCTGCGGGAAGGATTGGATTTGCCGGAAGTTTCGCTGGTAGCGATACTGGATGCCGACAAGGAAGGCTTTTTACGCTCAACACGTTCGCTGACGCAAACCGCCGGAAGAGCGGCCCGGCATGTGAACGGCAAAGTCATCATGTATGCCGACCAGATTACCCGCTCGATGGAGGAAACCATCGATGAAACCAATTACCGGCGGGAAAAGCAGCTACGATACAATGAGGAACATCACATTATCCCCCGTCAGATCCAAAAGTCTACAAATGCAGCACTCACCCGGGATACTTCCAAAGCTTATATCGAAGAAGAACACACGAACCTGGTGGCCGATCCGCTGGTGGCCTATCTGAGCAAACCGGATATCGAAAAAATGATACAAAAAACCAAAGCGGCCATGCAAAAAGCGGCCAAAGAACTGGACTTTCTGGAAGCGGCCCGCTTACGGGACGAGATGTTTATGCTGGAAGAAAAACTCAAGCAACAATAAAGGGTCAATTTTTCAGCAGGTCGTCCGCCAACTTTTCAAAAAATCCCCGGTAAGAAGAGATTTTCACTTTTCCGCTGAGCCTTTCCTTCCGGCCGAGTTCCATCGCCCTGTCGGCAAGCCACTGCGCCATTTTGTAGCGCAATCCGTTGTCGGAACAGTGTTCCCTGATCTTTACCCCCCAGGCATATAATTCGGCATCCGGAATGTGTTCCTCATTCCACTTCTCCTCGGCCAGGGTAATAAAAACTTTCCAGTCGCCGACTTTCTCAGCAGCGTGCATCCGGGCATTGCGGATAATGAGCCGGGCTCCTTCGACTTTTTCTTTCTTCAGCCGTTTGCCATAAGCTTTAAAACCCGCCTCATCAAATATACCCTCGTGTACAAAATTTTCCGCACCCGCGATCCACAGGTCAGCAATTTTTTGGCGGACATTCTTTTCTCCGTAAAGATCATACAATTCATGCCGGTGACTCAGGATATAATCGAAAAATGCCGGAGAAAGGTTAATGCCATAGTGCTCCAATAATTTCCAGTAATGAGCCTCTTTCAATACTCCGGGCGTTTTTTTCCCAAAATAAACCTGCAAAACGCTGTCAGCCTCCTTTTCCAATCCGGCCCTTCCCAGCATACGGATATATTCTTCCAGAAATCCATCCTCCCTGTCTCCGTCCTGATACCTTTTCCGCATATCCGCCACCCCTTTACCAGTCACCGCTTTAACCGCCTCTTCCCGCAATTCTTCGGGAGTTCCGACCCGGAGTATCCGATGAAGTTCGCGCCCGGAAGCATCGGTGAAAGTCAGACAGGATTGACCGGCTTCACTGCTTCTGCTAATGAAATGCTCTTTAAAATAAGCAGTGACTTCCGGATCGGTAAATAAACAGGCAGCCATTTGCTTGTGAGCGGCCCCGGGAATATAAAAATCCGTAAACACCAGTTTGCCCTGTTCGCGGGCCAGCAGAAGCGCCTCATCAACCGAAAGTTCACGGAAAGGTATTCCCTTTGCCTGCTCGAGGGCATTCCGGGCACAGGCCAGCAACTGAGCAGCATCGCCGGCCCCTTTTTCAGTCAGAAGTATTTTTCCCTTGGCATTTAAAAATACCAGGGCAGCAGTTTCTCCGATCCCATATTTATCGCGGAAAGCCTCCCGCTGACGGCCGGACAAACGGAGATTGACAAAATAGGGATTAAAGAAATCGGCCACTTCATTCAATGTAAACACATTACGTTCCAGCAAGAGAGAGGCCTGATTCTGCTCGTCGGCCAAAAAAACAAACACCTCTTTTTCTTCCTCAGCCGCTTGCCCCAATGCCTGCGCAACATCCGCCTGCACAAAAGAAACGGTACGGCTATTAGCCTTTTTGATTTCGGCCAAAGCTCTCGCTTTTTCATAAGCTTCACGCAAGACTTCCGGATTCTGCCTGACAGCCTGCGGATCTGCCGTCCCTACCAGATCGCCGTACGGCATAAAAAAAGCAAATACCGGATAAGGATGCAAAAGCAGACGGGAAACGAATTCCTGCCCTTGCGGTGTATTCATATCCATCCGGACAGCCACGACATTACGTTTCAGATAGCGCATGAGTTCCGGCTGTTTCTGCAACTGCCGCTCTAAACCCGGACAGGCTTCGCCGGCTTCCACCAACACCAATTTATGTTCACGGGCAGCCTGCAAACTGGCCTGCTCCCAATTGAACGGGGAAAACAGAGCCAAAGAACGCTGTTGCGCCCCGGACGGCATCCCGAACATTCCAATCAACCATAAGACTATAAAAACAAAAATCCTGTTCATCATCTGTCTGAGTTTATACAAAAATAAAAAACGCTCCGTTTATTCCTTGCGCTGTGCGACAAGATTTAACATTTCCGGTTTATTGCAAAAGTACGGAATAAATCAGATCTCCAAGACGTATCTTTCAAAAACAATTCTGCAATAGATTCTGCGACCTGCTTTATTCCTCCGGATTTTGGCGTTTTTAACCGAAATCTTTATTATTTTTGTGAAAGCTAAAACCAAACGATTAATAATAAAAAGATGAAAAAAGTAATTAACTCACCGAAAGCCCCGAAGGCTATCGGTCCTTACAGTCAAGCAATCGAAGCAAACGGCACCCTGTATATCAGCGGACAGCTCCCTGTTGATGTCAACACAGGTAAATTCGTAGAAGGAGGAATCAAAGAACAGACTGAACAATCCTTGAAAAACATCGGCTATATTCTGGAAGAAGCAGGATATACTTATGCCAATGTCGTTAAAACCACTTGTCTATTGAGTGATATTGCCAACTTCGCTTCTATGAACGAAGTATATGCCAAATATTTTACGACAGAATGTCCGGCACGTGCAGCCTTTGCCGTAAAAAATCTGCCCATGGGAGCATTGGTTGAAATTGAAGTAGTCGCTGTCAAATAAAAAACGGCTTCAACCAATTGCTTTATAATACTTATGCAAATTCACCAATACCCACCTCTGAAAATACGATTTTCGTCAGAAAATTGGTGAATTTGCATTTTTTGGCTTCATCCCCCAGAAGCACCCCCCACAAATACACCTATCGAAAACGAAGTGCTAAATCAAAAAACCCATTAATCAATGAATGTTATGAGTATCAAAGGATCTAAAACTGAACAAAATTTGCTGAAATCATTTGCAGGGGAATCGCAAGCCAGAAGCCGTTATACCTTTTTTGCAAGTGTCGCTAAAAAAGAAGGTTATGAACAGATTGCCGGAGTGTTTACGGAAACCGCAGAACAAGAAAAAGAGCATGCCAAAAAATTCTTCAAATATCT
This sequence comes from uncultured Odoribacter sp., assembly GCA_964564205.1. Classification (GTDB taxonomy): domain Bacteria; phylum Bacteroidota; class Bacteroidia; order Bacteroidales; family Marinifilaceae; genus Odoribacter. Next base: position 8,143 of record CAZMAE010000159.1, read on the forward strand.
GGAAGGCGGAATGATTGAAATTACAGCCTGCTACCCTGCCGGTATCATTGGCAGTACGGCTGAAAATCTGAAAGCCGCCGCAGAAGGAGAAAATGAAGAATGGGAGCAGCTTTACCCGGAATTTGCTAAAATTGCAGACGAAGAAGGCTTCCCTCAGATTGCCAATACTTTCCGCCAGATAGCAAAAGTAGAAGCAGAACATGAAAAACGCTACCGCATTTTATTGGAACGTGTAGAAGCAGGAAAAGTATTTGAACGGGACGAAGAAATTGAATGGCAATGCCGGAATTGCGGCTATGTGGTGAAAAGCAAAAAAGCTCCGACGAAATGTCCCGCTTGTGAACATCCCCAGGCTTACTTTGAACCGAAAAAGAACAATTACTAAAACTCCGTGCAATCCGTCCGTAAGCTCTGTTATCCGCTATTCTCCCGAAAAAGAAATGCAGGAACAAGACATACGGGCACGCATAAGACAAAAACCACCGAAACCGAAGAAAAAGAACCGAAAAAACGGTTCTTTTTTATTTATTTCTTATAACTTTGGCGACACTGCGTATAAATATAATTCATCTAAATAAAAAGACTATGGTTGAAAAAGTTCGTCAAACCCTGCGCGACTCTAAAGCTGCACGCTGGACAGCCTTGGCAGTCGTTGCTTTTACTATGTTGTGCGGTTATTTCCTGACTGATGTCATGGCACCGCTAAAACCAATGCTGGAAAAAGAATTGCTGTGGACCAGTACCGATTACGGTATTTTTACCAGTGCCTACGGATGGTTCAATGTATTTTTGCTGATGCTGATTTTCGGCGGTATCATTCTTGATAAAGTAGGGGTTCGTTTCACTGGTGTGGGAGCTTGCACCCTCATGCTGATCGGTTGTGCCATCAAATACGGGGCCATTTCCGGATACCTCCCGCTGGCAGGTGAAATGCTGGGTATGAAATCGCAAGTAGCCGTTGCAGCACTTGGCTATGCCATTTTTGGAGTAGGCGTGGAAATTGCCGGTATTACCGTTTCTAAAGTTATCGTTAAATGGTTTAAAGGTTACGAAATGGCCCTGGCAATGGGGCTGGAAATGGCCACAGCCCGTTTAGGGACCATGCTGGCCATGGGTATCACCGTTCCCTTTGCCCATTTATGCAACAGCATCTCTGCTCCCATCCTCCTTTGTCTGATTATGCTTTGCATCGGTCTGATTGCATTCATCGTCTATACTTTCATGGATAAGAAGCTGGACGCTTCCGCCGGAGAAGAAGAAGTGCAAGAGGAATCTTTCCGGGTGAAAGACATCTGGTTAATCGTTGCAAACAAGGGATTCTGGCTGATCGCCCTCTTGTGTGTACTCTTTTATTCAGCCGTATTTCCTTTCCTGAAATATGCCACCGACCTGATGGTCAATAAATACGCTGTAGATCCGGAACTGGCCGGTATCATTCCGAGTTTATTACCTCTTGGGACCTTATTCCTGACTCCTTTCTTTGGTAATCTTTACGATCACAAAGGGAAGGGAGCTACAATCATGCTGATCGGTGCCATTATGCTGATTGGAGTACATGTTCTTTTTGCCCTGCCTCTACTAAACTACTGGTGGTTTGCCACGCTGATCATGATCGTGCTGGGAATAGCCTTTTCGCTCGTTCCGTCAGCAATGTGGCCTTCTGTACCTAAAATCATTCCTGAAAAACAATTGGGAACAGCCTATGCCCTTATTTTCTGGGTACAAAACTGGGGACTGATGGGAGTTCCCGCTTTGATCGGATGGGTACTGGACCGCTACTGCAAATTAGGCGGTGAAGGACAACCCGCTTACGATTATACTTTACCCATGGCCATTTTTGCCTGTTTTGGCATCCTGGCTTTAATCATCGCTTTGATGTTAAAGGCAGAAGACAAGAAAAAAGGCTATGGGCTGGAACTTCCGAATATACAAAAAAACGACTGATAAGGGAAAAGGTTAAACCTTCAATAGCACTCAATCGTTGAAAAAGAGGCTTATCTGAAATAGCGGATAAACCTCTTTTTTCACAAATTTGTCAAACAGTTTTAAACCATGAACAGAATCACTGAATTATTCGGCATAAGATATCCCATCATACAGGGTGGTATGGTCTGGTGCAGCGGATGGCGTCTGGCCTCAGCAGTCAGTAATAACGGAGGCTTAGGTCTTCTGGGGGCCGGTTCCATGCATCCGGAAACCTTGCTTGAACACATCCGGAAAATGAAAACGGCAACCTCCAAGCCCTGGGGAGTGAATGTTCCCCTGTTGTACCCTGAAATCGACCGGCTGATGCAGATACTGGTAGACGAGAAGGTTAAGATTGTGTTTACTTCCGCAGGAAGTCCTAAAAAATGGACCCCTTTCCTGAAATCACACGGCATCACCGTAGTTCATGTCGTAAGTAGTGCCTTGTTCGCCCGAAAATGTGAAGAGGCCGGTTGCGATGCTATCGTAGCTGAAGGTTTCGAAGCAGGAGGACACAATGGCCGGGAAGAAACCACCACTCTGACCCTGATCCCGCATGTTGCTGCACAATGTCACCTTCCGCTGATCGCTGCAGGAGGCATCGCTTCGGGCAAAGCCATGCTTGCAGCCATGGTGCTGGGTGCCGAGGGAGTACAAATCGGCAGCAGGTTTGCCATTGCCACCGAATCGTCAGCCCACCCCCGGTTTAAACAAAGGGTTATCGAAACACCGGAAGGAGGCACTATGCTCGCTCTGAAAAAACTGGCGCCTACCCGATTGATCAAAAACAAATTCTACGAACAAGTGAACACCTTGGAAAATCAAGGCGCCGATGTCGATACATTGAAGGCCCTACTTGGCAAAGGCCGGGCCAAATCGGGTATCTTCGAAGGAGAATTGACCGAAGGAGAACTGGAAATCGGACAAATTGCCTCCATGCTGACCCGGGAGGAAACCGTTGAAAAAATCATGAAAGATATCATCCGGGATTACCAGGATAAACTGCATGAACTCGTTGCCGGGAGTAGCTCTGCCTCATTCTGAAGTTTACAAATTAAAATTCTGTTTTTATGGTTCAATATACCCGAACACTACTGGACAATGGTTTGACAGTGCTCTGCAATCCGGACTACAGCACCCCGTTTGTCTCCGTAAATGTTTTATACAAGGTGGGCTCACGAAACGAACAACCGGAAAAAACCGGTTTTGCCCATCTCTTCGAACACCTGATGTTCGGAGGTTCGGTCCATATCGAGAATTTCGACCATTATGTACAACTGGCGGGAGGAGAAAGCAACGCTTACACCACCAACGACCTGACCAACTATTATATTACGATTCCGGCAGCCAATATCGAAACGGCTTTATGGCTGGAATCAGACCGGATGGCAGGGCTGAATTTTTCCAGACACACCCTGGATGTTCAGAAGCAAGTGGTTATTGAAGAATTTAAACAGCGCTATCTGAACAATCCCTACGGAGACCTTTGGCTGAAGCTCCGTCCCCTCGCTTACCAGCAGCATTCCTACCGTTGGGCAACCATCGGAATATCACCGGAACACATCGAACGGGCAACCCTGGAGGATGTAAAGGATTTCTTTCATCGTTTTTATACCCCAGACAATGCGGTGGTAGCCATCAGCGGCAATATCGATGCGGACCGAACAACCGAATTGGTAAAAAAATGGTTCGGCGACATTCCTCCGGGAACTTCATCCCGGAATGTGATACCTGCCGAACCCGTCCAAACTGCAGAACGCCGTCTGGTGGTTCCCGGCAATGCTGTTCCGGCAGATGTCATCTATAAAGTTTTCCACATGGGAAAACGCTACAGCGAAAATTTCTACGCCTGCGACATCATCTCGGATATCCTGTCCAATGGTCAATCGTCCCGTCTTTACGTCAATCTGATCAAAAACAGCCGATTGTTTTCGGACATCGATGCCTATGTTTCCGGCGACGCCGATCCCGGCCTTTTCATTTTCAGCGGCAAACTTTCCGAAGGAACAGATATAAACACAGCGGATGCGGCCATCGATGGAGAAATACAGAAATTCCTCGAAGGAGAAATCACCGAACGGGAAATACAAAAGGTGATCCACAAGACAGAAGCCCGGATAGCATACAGCGAAATCAATTATCAAAATAAAGCCGGCAATCTGGCATTTTTCGAATTTCTGGGAAATACAGAACTGATCAATACCGAAGACCAAGAATACCGGAACGTCACCATGGACCTCATCCGGGATACCGCCCGCCAGGTTTTCAGAAAAGAGAACTGTTCAACCTTATATTACCTGAAAAAATAACATTCATACCTTCATTAACCCGCTTATTATGGTTAACCGAAATATAGCCCCCGCAATACTGCCGATGCTTATTCCCCATCTTCTTCCTTATCGGAAACTAACGCTGAAGAACGGCCTTGAAGTATTCGTAATTCACGATCCTGCACAACAGGTTTTCAAACTGGATGTCCTCTTCGATGCCGGGATATATTATCAGCCTCACCCCCTGGTGGCCTCTACGGCCCTCCAAATGCTGAACGCAGGAACACACTCGCACAACGCCGAAGCCATAGCCGATTTATTTGACTATTACGGCGCCTATATCGATTTTACCTGCGGACTGAACCAATCGGAACTCAGCATGATTTCTCTCTGCAAATATGCACCTCAAACCATTAGCATGGTGGCAGAAATGCTAACCGAAAGCATCGTACCGGAAAAGGAGCTGGAAATTTTCCTGACCAACAAACGTCAGGAATTTTTGGTTTCCAATGAAAAAACTTCCTACCTGGCCCGGAAAAAATTCTCAGCACTTCTGTTCGGAGACCATCATCCTTATGCCAATCGCATAACAGAAGCGGACTATTGCCGGCTTACCGCAGAGGAGGTGCGCGATTTTTATCATAAACGTATCCAGACAGGCCATTGGCGCCTGATAGTCTGCGGGAATGCCAGTGACACGGTGCTGCAAACACTGGAAGAACAATTCAACCGTCCGGAAAATCCCCGACAACCGGAAAATAATCCGTTCTATCCTTTCGAGCCTGCTCCCATAAACCGGTATCATACAGAAAAAGAAAATGCCGTACAAACAAGCCTGAGAATCGGTAAATCCGGCGTCCGCCTGACCGATCCGGACTATGCCGGCTTTACACTCCTGAACACGATCCTCGGAGGATATTTCGGCTCCCGCCTGATGTCTAACATCCGGGAAGAAAAAGGATACACCTATGGGATCAACTCCTTCAATGTCTCCATGCCACAAGGCAGTTACTGGTGTATCGCCACGGATATCGACAATAAATATACAGAAGCTACGATCGATGAGGTGGTCAAAGAAATCCGGAATTTACAAAACCAGCCGGTGCCCGAAGCAGAATTGAAGCTGGTGAAAAACTATCTGCAAGGCGATTTACTGAGAGAACTGGACGGGGTTTTTGCCCAGTCGGATTCGTTGAAGCATAAATTGAATTATGGGCTCGACAATAACATTTTCCTGGAATTGATCCGGCAAATCAAAGATTGCACCGCCGAAGAATTGATGGGTATCGCCAACCAATACCTCAAGCCAGAAGATTTGTACATTGTCACAGCAGGCAAACAACAAAACTGAACACAGCATTCAAATGTGCCGGGAAAAAGAAAAATATCGTATCTTTGATCAATATATTTATCCACTTTTTAAAGTTCAGGATCATGAAAACGTTATTTTTACTACTGGTGCTTGTGTCGTCCATCGCCTCGCATCCGCTCTCTGCCCAGCATCAGAAAGCAGAAAAAGCAGAACAATTTGCAAAATTGTTTCAGGAAACCCAAAAGTTGATAGAGGGCAACCGCTTTAAAATCGTCATCGACCGGGCGTATCCCCAAAACGGAATGGATATGACCCGCTTTAACCCCCGGGGAGAAATTATCATCGATGACACCCTTGCAAAAGGGAATCTGCCTTTTTTCGGACGGGCCTACTCCCTTCCTTACGGACAAGGAGGAGGAATTGAGTTCGACGGACCGATGACCGGAAAAACCATACAAATCAAGAAAAGGAAAAAGAATAAAATGATCTTATACCATTTTTCAGTCCGGGGACAAAACGACGTTTATCAAATCAGCATCGACATTGCTGCCGGAGGAAACTGTTCCGTAGACGTCAACAGCAATAACCGCACTCATATCGCTTATACCGGCAAAGCGGTTCCTTTGGATGAAAAATAACTTCTTTACCACAGCAACGTATAAGAAGTTAGCGTTTGAAGAAAAATAAAAGATTATGCTTAAGCGGCTTTTAACCAGCATCGTTTTTTTGCTGTGGGGCTGGTTCCTTTACGGACAGTCCCCGCATCCTGTCACGGACTTCAGTGAGATCCGGCAACTGATTGAAGACAATCGTTTTGAAATGGTGTATACCATTGCCACCACTCATCATACTTTCTATTTACAACCGACAACTCCTTATACAGACCAAAATATCCGCATTGCCCGCGACAGTGCCTTCATCATCATCCGCGATTCCGTGGCGGCAGGCTACCTGCCTTATTTCGGCAACGGATATTCCATTCCGCAAACCGGAGCTAAAGGGATAGTCTTCAGCAATAAAATGCTGGAATTGACGAAAAGCAGGCAAGGAAGAGGCAGACGGCAAAGCATCTCTTATCGATTCTCAGTTGTCGGAAAGAATGATACATATAAAATCAGCATCGACATCCGCTACAATGGTCAATGCTATCTTTTTGTCAACAGCCTGAAACGAAGCCCTATCTCCTACATCGGACAAATAGTCGATCAGGTAAACTGATCCCTCCCCTCCGTATCCCTTTAAACTTTATTCTGCTCCCAGATTTTATCATAAATGATCTTCAGCATATTGATACTTTCCCCCTCAGGCAGCCCACTTAAATTGTGAAAAAAAAACAAAATGAATTGTTAAAAAATCAGCCACAAAGTCTTATTCTATCTGGACATGGCCATCGAACCTTCATCAAAGTGTTTTATAAATCAATTTTTTTGCGTAATCTTGCAACATGAATGGTGTGTAAATTTCTGAAGGGGAAATACACAAATTATTAACAAAATTACTTACTATGTCACTTAAAAGAAATATTCTTGACTTAAGGAAGAGGAAAGAGATTGTACTTCAGGGTGGTGGCGAAGATGCAATTAAGAAGCAAACAGCTATGGGAAAACTCACTGCCCGTGAGCGCATTGAAGGGATATTGGACAAAGGTTCTTTCCATGAGTACGACATGTTCGTAGAGCATCAATCTAAAGACTTTGATATGGATAAAAAAGTTCTCCACGGAGACGGTGTTGTCATCGGTACAGGAACCGTATACGGAGAACCGGTTGCTATTTATGCCCAAGACTTCACTGTAGCAGGAGGTTCACTGGGTTTGATGCATGCCCGCAAAATTACCAAAATCATGGACCATGCCATCAAAATGCGGATGCCGATCATCGGCATCAACGATTCCGGTGGTGCCCGTATTCAGGAAGGTGTGGATTCGCTGGCCGGATATGGAGAAATTTTCTTCCGTAATACCCAGGCCTCGGGAGTTATCCCCCAGTTATCGGTAATTCTGGGTCCTTGCGCTGGCGGTGCTGTATATTCACCGGCCCTGACGGACTTTGTTTTCGTGGTGGATAACATTTCCAAAATGTTCATCACCGGTCCCGAAGTAGTAAAAACAGTACTGGGTGAAGAAGTGACTATGGAAGACTTGGGAGGAGCACGGGTACATGCCTGTATCAGCGGCAATGCCCATTTTTTTGCACCTACCGAACAAGAATGTTTCGAACAGATCAAAAAATTACTGACCTTCATTCCCTGGAACAACCAACGGAAAGCAAAAGCTTTCCCGGCAAAGGCACCGAAAACCGAATACAATATCGAGAAAATCCTGCCGGCCGACCCGACCCAACCTTACGATGTCCGCGATATCATCAAGGCTGTTGCCGATGATTCGGACTTCTTCGAAATACAAGAAAACTTTGCCCAGAATATCGTCATTGGTTTCGGCCGCATCGACGGGGAAACCATCGGATTTGTAGCCAACCAACCCTTGGTATTGGCCGGAGTACTCGATTGCGACTCCGCCGACAAGGCCGGACGCTTCATCCGTTTCTGCGATGCTTTCAATATCCCGCTGGTTACTTTCGAAGACATGCCCGGTTACCTGCCCGGTGTTGAACAGGAATATATGGGCGTGATCCGCCATGGCGCCAAAGTGTTGTATGCTTACAGCGAGGCTACCGTACCCAAGATAACGGTAATCCTGCGTAAAGCTTATGGCGGTGGTTATATCGCCATGAACTCCCGACACCTGAAAGCCGACTTTATGTTTGCATGGCCTACAGCCGAAATTGCGGTGATGGGACCGGAAGGAGCTGCCAATATCATCTTCCGGAAAGAAATCAAGGAATCGGCCAATCCGGAGGAAACCCGCAAGCAAAAAGTTGCAGAATACCGGGAAAAATTCGCGAACCCATACGTTGCCGCTTCCAAAGGATACATCGACTCTGTCATAGAGCCTTCAGAAACGCGCCTGTTGCTCAAACATTCTATCGAAGTTTCCGGCAATAAAACGGTGATGACCCCGTCTAAAAAACACGGAATCCCTCCATTCTAAAAACAGATAGGATTAGAAATTTAACCCGTCTGAGGAAATCGGGACATTCGCCCTCATTTCCTCAGACATGATTAAATTTTTACACCAGAGCATCTTGATAACCTGATAACTTAATAAGGAGGAAAAATGACTGTAAAACTTGAAAAGTTCATGCTGAACGGCGTGGAATATAAAACACAACTCACCCAGAAATGGATTAACCGGAAAAAATGGGAAGAGCCCAATCCTTATCTGTTGTGTTCACATATTCCCGGCACCATTATGCATATCGAAGTGAAAGAAGGCCAGGAGGTACAAGAAGGAGACGAACTACTGACCCTGCAGGCTATGAAAATGAATAACAAGTTAACCGCGCCATTTGCCGGTAAAATAAAAAAAATCTGCGTAGCCGTGGGAGACAAAATCCACAAAGGCGCTTTGATGATAGAACTGGAAGATAGCGAAGCCTGATTCAAATTCAATCGTAAACGATGGTGTACCAATTACCTTAGGAACATTTTGCCGGTAATTGGTACATTGTTATATTTAATGCGGTCCGAAATCTTCTTGGCTGTTCCGTCAGCCCCAGAAGAGACCGGACCACTCATCTATATAAATAAAAGAACATGAGTTTTTTCGTTGCCAAGAATATCATAAAAAACTACGCAAACCACCGGGCGCTGGACAATGTATCTATCGAAATTCCGGAAGGAGCCATCTATGGTTTGCTGGGGCCTAACGGAGCCGGGAAAACTTCTTTGATCCGCATCATCAATCAGATCACAGGACCCGACTCCGGAGAATTATTTTTCAAAGGGAAAAAGCTGGAACCTTCAGACATGAACCGCATCGGATACCTGCCCGAAGAAAGAGGATTGTATAAAAAAATGAAGGTGGGCGAACAAGCCGTGTACCTGGCCCGGCTCAAAGGAGTGAGCAAACACGATGCTATCCTGCAGCTGAAAATCTGGTTTGAAAAATTCGGCATCGAAGAATGGTGGGACCGGAAAGTGGAGGAATTATCCAAAGGAATGGCTCAGAAAGTACAATTCATCACAACCGTACTACACGAACCGGAAATGCTGATTTTCGACGAACCCTTCAGCGGTTTCGACCCCATCAATGTGGAATTGCTGAAAAAAGAAATCTTGGAACTCCGGAAAAAAGGCACCACCATTATTTTTTCTACCCATAATATGGCTTCTGTAGAGGAAATATGCAGCCATATCGCCCTAATCAATAAATCCAAGAAAATTATCGAAGGACCGATCAATCAAATCCGGAATAAATATGCAAATAATACATATCAGCTGGTGTGCCGGCATGAGGCAGGATTACAGCTTCAGGATGCCATCGGCAAAGAATATGAAATATTATCTGAAAAAATAGAAGACGGCCAACATGAAATCATCCTGCAACGACTGGAAACTTGCCCGGTCAATACGCTTTTGAAACGGCTGCTGGACAAAACTGACATCATTTCCTATCAGAAAATAATTCCGGGAATGAACGACATTTTCATTAAATTGGTAAAAGAGGGGAACAACTGACAATGCAGTCCGGTATTCCGGATCAAAAGGATGTACTCCATTCAAAACCCAGATTAGTAGCTATTAAACATGAATAAAACACTTATCATCATCGGACGCGAATTTACAACCCGCGTAAGGAAAAAAAGTTTTCTGATCCTCACCCTGACCGTACCTATTTTACTAGCGGCATTCTATGCTTTTCTGATGTGGATGTTGCTGAAGGAAGATACCCAGGAAAGAAAAATTGCAGTGGTAAACCTATCCGCTATTGAGGAGCCCTTGACCCAAATAAATAATAATACTTTTGAATATACGAATACGGATATCGCTGAAGCAGCCGCACCCACTTTTCTGCAAACCCATAATTATTATGCCATCATCCGGATTCCCGAAAATGTAATGGATCATCCGGACATTCCGGTGTATTCGTTTTCTCAGCTACCCATGGAATTAAAAAACGAAATCGCGGCACAACTACGGAAAAAAATCGAAGACATCAAAACAGCCGCCGTGATTGCAGAATCTCAGATCCCGGACCTGGACAAAAAGCTGGCTGCAACCCAAACCCCCGTGCTTGTCCGTACGCTAAAAGTTTCAGCCGACACCGGAGAAGCACAGGAAAGCTCATCGGAAATCGCCTCAGCCCTAGGACTGATTGCAGGAATGATCATTTATTTTTTCATTTTTATGTACGCCTCGCAAGTGATGAAGGGGGTGATAGAAGAAAAAACCAACCGGATCATCGAAGTGCTGGTTTCCTCCGTTAAACCGTTTCAGTTTTTACTGGGAAAAATTATTGGCGTTGCAACCGTTGGTTTGATGCAATTCCTCATCTGGGTAGCATTCGGTCTCCTTCTACTCATCGCCATGCAGGCGTTCTTCCTACCTAACCTTGACTTGGAAGCCTTACGGAATGCAGGAAACATAGCAACCGGGGTACCGGAAATTACAGGCAGTAATCAATTGAATGCCGAGCAATTGCAACTCATTCAAAAAGTTGCCATGACCATAAATCCGGGCTTTATCTTCAAATTTCTGGGTGCATTTCTATTCTATTTTATCGGTGGCTATCTGCTCTATGCCTCCCTTTTTGCTGCCATCGGAGCTGCTGTGGATAATGAAACCGATTCCCAACAGTTTCTGACTCCTCTGTCGATCATCCTCGTAGTCGGTTTGTACATCGGATTCGCCGCTATGAAAAGTCCGGAATCCCCATTGGTATTCTGGAGCTCGCTCATTCCTTTTACCTCCCCGATTGTCATGCTCGTCCGCATTCCTTTCGGAGTTCCCGGCTGGGAATTAATCTGCTCCATGCTGCTGCTCATCGCTTCCTTCATTTTCTTTACCTGGCTATCCGGAAGAATATACCGGATCGGCATTCTGATGTATGGCAAAAAAGTGACTTGGAAAGAACTGTACAAATGGCTGAAATATTAACCACTAAGGACGTTCCGGGATTGGCGCAATCCCGGAACGTCCTTAACCAGCCTTGGCGGGCAAATAAAAATTCTCCGAAATCCAGACTCTGAATTTCGGAGAATCAAATTCCGGGACCATCCGGACAGGAAACGGTTACCCATCCCTTTCGCAGATCCCTTTTCCGGTCGTCAAATCTTATGGATCACCAGTCCCGAACGCAACTTCGGTTCAAACCAAGTAGTTTTCGGAGGCATAATGTTACCGGTATCAGCAATATTCAGCAATTGTTCCATAGAAACGGGATACAAAGCAAAGGCCACTTTCATTTCACCGCTATCCACGCGTTTTTTCAATTCGCCCAATCCGCGGATTCCTCCTACGAAATCGATCCGTTTAGAAGTCCTCAGATCCTGGATGTCCAGAATATCCGCCAATACATGTTTCGAGAGAATCGTCACATCCAGCACTCCGATCGGATCATTATCGTCATAAGAACCGGACTTAGCCGTCAAGCGATACCATTTACCTCCCAGATACATACTGAATTCATGCAGTTTTGCAGGATGATAAATTACACTTCCCATATCCTCCACTTCAAACCGCGCTTTCAGTTTTTCCAGTAACTGTTCTTCCGTCAAACCGTTCAGGTCTTTCACCACCCGGTTATAGTCGATAATTTTCAATTGATGATCCGGGAAATGTACAGCCATAAAGAAATTGTATTCTTCCTTTCCGGTGTGATTGGGATTTTTAGCCTTATATTCAGCTCCGATACGGGCAGCAGCAGCAGTACGATGATGTCCGTCGGCAACATAAGTATAAGGAACCTTCGTGGCAAACAATTCCTCCAGCCGCTTGTTCGTTTCCGGGGAATTGATCACCCAAAAATGATGTCCGAATCCGTCTTCAGCCACAAAATCGTAATCCGCTTTCTGTCCCTTCACGATATTCTCTACGATCTCGTCTATTTCCGGAACAGCACGGTAAGCAAAAAACACCGGCTCCAGGTTAGCATTTACATAACGGGTCAGCACCATGCGGTCCTCTTCCTTATCCGGACGAGTGAGTTCATGCTTCTTGATAACACCATTCATATAATCTTCACAGGCGGCGCATCCCACGATTCCATACTGAGTACGTCCTTCCATCGTCTGAGCATAGATATAGAATTTCGGTTCAGCATCCTGCACCAGCCAGCCTTTTTCCTGAAACATTTTAAAATTTTCTACGCTCTTATTATACACCGCCTCGTCATGAATATCGGTCCCCTCCGGACAATCGATTTCAGCACGGGTTATGTGCAGCAAAGACTTCGGCTTTCCCTCAGCCATCCGGGCTGCTTCTTCCGAATTCATCACATCATACGGCAAACAAGCCAACTCTTCGCATACTTCCTGATTAGGAGTGCGCAAGCCTTTGAAAGGTTTTACTATAGCCATAAAATATCGATTAAACGATGAACGATGAACGAAAACGATGGAAGAAGAATCCTCTTTCACCGCTACCGTTCATCGTTCATCCCCAATTATTATTTATTTACTTTGAATTTAGCATCTCCATGTTCCAGAAAAGCCACAATCTGACGGGCAGCGGCGAGACCGGCATTGATATTCGCCTCTTCAGTCTGAGCACCCATTTTCTTAGGTGTAAAGAAATAACGGCCTTCAAATTGTGCGTACTCTGCAGCATTGTCCGGTGCGATATCCGAAATGTACTTCAGATCGGGACGATCGGCCATCAGCTTCAGCAATCCTTCCTCGTCAATCACTTCCTTGCGGGCAGTGTTGATCAGCACTCCGCCTTTGGGCATGCGGTTCACCAACTCGTAGTTGATCGACTTTTTAGTCTGTTCAGTTGCCGGAATATGCAGAGATACATAATCGCACAATGCATACATCTCCTCAGCAGAGGACAGCGGAGTTGCTCCGGCAGCTTGGATTTTCTCACTCGTCATAAACGGATCGAAAGCATATACTTCCATACCGAATCCCCGTGCGATGCGGCCCACATTCTGTCCTACATTTCCGTAAGCATGGATACCGATTTTTTTACCTTTCAACTCATGACCTGATTTTCCATTATAGAAATTCCGGGCAAGGGACACCGCCATACCAAAAACCAATTCAGCCACAGCATTGGAATTCTGACCGGGAGTGTTCATAGCCACCACACCATGATCGGTACAAGCCTGCAAGTCAATATTGTCATATCCGGCACCAGCCCGTACAATCACTTTCAGATTTTTCGCAGCATCGATCACTTCTCTTGTTGCTTTATCGGAACGGATGATCATCGCATCCACATCGGCAACAGCAGCAATCAACTCTTCGGGTGAAGTATATTTTTCCAATAATACCAATTCATAGCCCTGTGCTTCAATAATTTCACGGATACCCTGAACAGCCACAGCAGCAAAAGGCTTATCGGTAGCAATTAAAACCTTTGTCATAATAAAAAGATTTATGACGGACGATTCAGGAAAGACGAATACCGCCGGTTCCCCAATCGCCCATCTTCAATTAATACTTATTTTTTATGTGCCTTTTCAAATTCCTGCATAGCAGCGATCAAAGCATTCACATCATCCATGGTGCAGGCATTATATGTAGAAGCCCGGAAACCACCAACCAGACGGTGACCTTTCACTCCGACAATGTTCTTGGACTTGCAGAAATCCAAAAATTCTTTTTCCAGTTCTTCATAGCCTTCAGCCATAACAAAAGGAATATTCATGCGGGAACGGGAACCTTCTTCCACAACACTGCGGAAAATGCTGTTCCGGTCGAATTCAGCATACAAAGCATCGCATCTTTCGATCGCTAATTTTTCCATAGCTTCCACACCGCCCATTTTTTTAATCCACTTCAAAGTCTCACCTACAGCAAAAATGTTGATACAAGGAGGAGTATTGAACATAGATCCGTTTTCCACATGAGTCTGATATTTCAGCATGGTCGGGATTTTCCGGTCTGCCACGACTTTGTCCAGATAATCATTACGAATGATAACAAAAGTAGCACCGGCAGGTCCGAGGTTCTTCTGGCAACCGCCATAAATCATCATATATTTAGAAACATCCACCGGACGGCTGCAAATATCCGATGACATATCGGCAATCAAAGGCACCGGACTGTCCAGATCTTCAAAAATTTCGGTTCCCCGGATCGTATTGTTAGAAGTAATATGCAGATAATCTACATCCGATGGAATTTTAAATCCTTTGGGATAATAAGTAAAATTACGGTCTTCTGAAGAAGCGATCACTTCTACTTCGCCCCACAGTTTAGCTTCTGCAATGGCTTTTTTAGACCATACTCCGGTATTTACATAAGCAGCTTTCTTTCCTAAGAAGTTATAAGGAATCATACAAAATTGCATGCTAGCCCCACCACCCAGGAAAATCACGGAATAATTGTCCGGAATATTCAGCACTTCTTTGAACAAAGCCACAGTCTCGTCATATACAGCCTGGAAATCGGCAGAACGATGAGAGACTTCCAATATAGACTGTCCGCAATTTCCTAATTCGACAATTGCCTTAGCAGTATTCTCTAAAGTCATATCGGACAGTTTGCACGGACCCGCATTAAAAATATGTTTTCTCATTTTGTTATAAATTAGTTAAAGTTACTATTTCTAATTGATTCAAACGTTACAAATATGCAACTTTTACTTCAGATATTACTTCTTTTTAAAAGAAATATTCTTCTTCAGCTCAATATTTAACATCTACCCTATGTTATGTTACAACAGAAAACGGGAGATTTTCCTTTTCCGCCGGCAACAATCAAAAGAAAGGTGTTTTTACAATTTTAGCTTTCAAGGCCTTATTTCTGACCCGGATATAAATCTCGGTATCTAATTTATGGAAACCGCTTTTAACATATCCGGTACCGATGGACTTTCCGGTCAAAGGAGAAACGGTACCCGAACAAACCACACCGATTTCATTGCCTTCGGCATCTTCAATCGGATAACCTTGCCGGGCAATGCCACGGTCCATAATCTCAAAAGGTTTCAAGTAGCGGGACGGCTTATCAGCCTTAAGCTTCTCATGGTAATCACGCATAATGAAATCATTTCCCGGAACAAATTTAGTGATCCAACCCAAACCGGCCTCGATCGGAGAATGTTCATCATCCAGTTCATGCCCATAGAGACAGAATCCGGCTTCCAGACGGAGCGTATCGCGGGCCCCCAAACCAATCGGCCGAATCCCGAATTCCTCTCCGGCTTCAAACACTGCATTCCAAAGCTTTTCAGCATCTTCATTGTAAGCATATACTTCGCAGCCACCCGCACCGGTATAACCGGTAGTTGAAAAGATCACTTTACCGATACCGGCAAAAGGTATTTCTTTGAAAGTATAATACTCCATATCGATTACATTCTCTTCCGTCAACTTCTGCATAGCCTTCAGAGCCAAAGGTCCCTGGATGGCCAGCTGACAGATCCGGTCCGAAGCATTCTCTAGGTCGCCGGGCTGCATACCCAGTTCTTCTGCATGCTTAACCACCCAATTCCAGTCTTTTTCAATATTAGCGGCATTCACCACCAACAGATATTTCTCCGGACTGAAACGATAAACCAGCAAATCATCCACAACCCCCCCCTTATCGTTGGGGAAACAACTATACTGAACCTTGCCGTCGACCAGCGCTGCAACGTCATTCGACGTCAGTTTTTGTACCAGCTCAAAAGCCTTCGGTCCTTTGATCCAGAATTCCCCCATATGGGAAACGTCAAAAACGCCCAACTTATTGCGGACGGTCAAATGTTCTTCCTTAATGCCGGTACTATATTCTATCGGCATATTATACCCTGCAAAGGGAGCCATACGCGCACCCAGCGCTTCATGAATGTGAGTAAACGGAGTTGTTTTCATATCGATTGAATTAAAATTTATTACAGAATTTTCAAATCGCAAACGTTGGCAAATCCAAACCACACAAAGATACAATTTATATCTGTTTTTTTCTTTCCTTCCTTTTTTTTTATCTTCGTATAGTACTATTTTATTTCAAAAAACATTTGGTTATTTATACGAATTGTCATATTTTCGACAAATTGAAACACCGGCAAGAAACTTTAATTGCATTGCATTTTCTTTTACATGCCAAACAATATCTAAACTAATACTTTAGAAACAACATAACCAAAAAACGAAGAAATGATAATAAAACTGTTTTCTCTTAAAGGATGTATTATTGCTGAATTCACTGATCTGAAAAGATTTACTCTAGCTGTAACCGAAGAAGTCAAAACAGAATTAAAACCTGTTCTATCGAACAAAGGGGCAAAACTCGTCTTCAATCTGCAGAATATTGAATTTATCGACAGCAACGGTCTTGGTTGCATTATCTCATTGGTAAAAACAGCAAAAAATTGTCACTCAGAAATCAAACTATGCAATTTAAGTCCGGCAGTAACGGATATCATGAATTTATTGCATTTATCTATGATCTTCGACATCGAGAAAGATGTAGAAAGTTGCATACGGAGTTTTGAAAAAAACTAAAAAGCCCTCCTTCGAAACATCAGTGCTTCCCTGACCAATATCAACATTTTTAACTTAACCGGCGGGAAAAATCCCGGTTCCTGAGAATCACCAGAAATTTATTTCCGCCGGCTAACTTTATGGTTTTCGGAAAATTCCCGTCAATCTCCCAATGTAGCCACCATCACAGCCTTGATGGTATGCATCCGGTTTTCAGCTTCGTCAAAAACGATGGAAGCCGGAGATTCGAAAACATCCTCGGTCACTTCTACGCCGTCCAAGCCGAATTGCTTGTAAACATCCCGTCCGACCTGAGTTTCCAAATTATGATAAGCAGGCAGGCAGTGCATGAACTTACATTTTTTATTCCCTGTCAGCTCCATCACTTTGGCATTCACCTGATAAGGTTTCAGCAAGTTAATCCGTTCGGCCCATACTTCTGTCGGTTCGCCCATAGACACCCACACATCGGTATACAGGAAATCACATCCTTTGACTCCGGCTTCCACGTCATCCGTCACCGTCACCTTAGCTCCGGTTTCTTTGGCAATTTCCCGGCAGGTTGCAATCAAACCGGCATCCGGCTGCAATTTTTGGGGAGCGACAATCCGGACATCCATACCCATTTTGGCACCTCCCACCATCAATGAATTTCCCATGTTAAACCGGGCATCCCCCAAATAGGCGAAAGTCACCTCATGCAAAGGTTTATCCACATGCTCGGACATCGTCAGGAAATCGGCCAGAATCTGTGTCGGGTGGAACTCATTCGTCAAGCCATTCCACACGGGTACTCCGGCATATTTAGCCAATTCTTCCACGATATCCTGAGCAAAACCCCGGTATTCTATTCCATCGTACATTCTTCCCAACACCCGGGCAGTATCTTTCATCGATTCCTTTACTCCGATCTGCGAACCGGTAGGTCCCAGATAAGTCGTATGAGCCCCCTGGTCATGAGCTGCCACCTCAAAAGCACAACGGGTACGGGTGGAAGTCTTTTCAAAAATCAACGCAATATTCTTACCTTTCAGGCGAGGTTGTTCCGTCCCGGCATATTTGGCCTTTTTCAGCTCGGCAGCCAGATTCAGCAAATATTTAATTTCTTCGGGTGTAAAATCCAGTAATTTCAGGAAATTTCTGTTTCTTAGATTAAAAGCCATAATGTTTAATTATTTTAAGTTGTAAACTCTGATACGACTCACTAGTGTCTTGACAAATGTATGTATAAATTTTAAAATTTTTCAATCATAGTGCATGGTTATTTTCGATCCGTAACGACGGTCTTCAAGTTTAGTCGCTTCCGTGATCACTGCTTTTTGTCCTCCTTTTTCCACAAACGACAGACAGGCCCGGATTTTGGGAGCCATGCTTCCTTCGCCGAACATCCCCGCTTCAAGGTATTTCACCGTATCGGCATAATCGAGAAATTCCAATTTCTCCTGGGTGGGTTTCCGGAAATCTTTATAAATATAAGGTACATCGGTCAGAATATACAATTCATCCGCTTTGATGCGGCTACCGATCATAGCGGAGGCCAAGTCTTTATCGATCACACCTTCGATGGGCTGCAACATGCCCTTGTTGTCGGTGTAGACGGGGATACCGCCGCCGCCGCCGGTAATCACAATACTGCCCTCCCTAGCCATTCTCTCCACCAGCGAAGCATTTTTAAAATCTATCGGAGCAGGTGAAGGCACCACCCTGCGCCATCCTCCTTCCACTTTAATCTCTTCTTTAAAAGTCCAGCCGTGTTCCTCCTCCAGCTTGACAGCCTCTTCCCGCGTATAAATCTTTCCCACCCGTTTAGTCGGATTTTTCAGCGCAGGATCATACTGATCAACAACCACCTGCGAAATCATAGACACCACATGCCGGCACAACCCGTGTTCCCGCAAAATATTCCTCAGATTCCGTTCGATCATATATCCGATCTGTCCTTGAGAATAGGCCACACACATATCCAAAGTCATCGGCGGAAGCCCGTACATTTGCACTCCCGCATCATCGCTCATCAGAATATTGCCCACCTGCGGCCCGTTTCCATGCGTTATCACCAGATTATACCCGTCCCGGACCAAATAAATCAAATTTTCCAGGGTTTCCCGGATATTCTGATTTTGCTCCTCCACCGTTCCCTTTTGATTACCCCTCAGGATAGCATTACCTCCCAGCGCCACTACGGCTAATTTTTTTTCTTCCATTATTTCTCTTGCTTTTGATTACAATATTAGAGTTTTTTACCATCCTTCCTAAAAGTTTTTTCTTAAAACCAATCATTCTGTCACGGATAGTAATTTTCAGACCTCTACAAATTTAAAAAATAATATTGCGCAAAAAACAGTGGAACACCGATTTTTCACCCTCGCAAACATTTGATTATCAATATTAGGTATAATTATTCCCTAAAAATTTATAATTATGCGGCGCAAAAATCAGGAAAAATGCTATCCGTCCATATCTTTCCCCGAAACTTTCATCATTTACTTCTTATTTTTGCTATCTTTGCAACACCATGAAAGAGAAGGAAAAGGATATCAGGCCACAAACATCGTTGTTCAGTAAGATCATGAACAAATACACGGTTGTATTGCTTATCTTTTTGGTATGGCTGGCTTTTTTCGACCGCAACAATCTGGTCGGAAAGATGCAGCTCCGGGGAAAAATCTCCACCTTAAAGAAAGAAAAAGCTTATTACCTCGAAAAAATCGGGGAGGATAGACAGAATAAGAAAGAATTGCTGAGTAACAAAGACAATCTTGAAAAATTCGCCAGAGAACAATACCTGATGAAAAACAAGAATGAGGATGTCTTTGTGATTGTAAACGAATAGTTGAAGTGGGGAGAATACTGGCCATTGATTACGGGAAAAAAAGAGTCGGAATAGCAGTAAGTGATCCATGCAACATTATTGCAACAGGACTCAGGACCGTTTTATCTCACGAGATATTCCACTTTTTGCAGGATTACCTTTCCCGGGAGCAGGTGGATTTATTTGTAGTCGGCTATCCGAAACAAATGAACAACCAGGATTCCGAAAGCATGAAATACATCAAGCCTTTTCTGACGGCCTTAAAACGCAAATTTCCCGGCATTCCGGTAGTGATGTACGACGAAAGGTTCACCTCAGTGATTGCTCATAAAGCCTTGATAGAAGGCGGGGCACGCAAAAAAAAACGTCAGAACAAAGCCCTGATCGACACGATGAGCGCCACCATTATCCTGACTTCTTATCTGGAACAACAAAGAAAACCGAATTTGTAAACCATAAAATTGAATACAATTATGTTTTTACCCATTGTTGTCTACGGACATCCCATATTACGAAAAACGTCGGAAGACATTTCCATGGATTATCCGGGACTGGACAAGTTTATCCGGGATATGTTCTACACCATGGACGAAGCGGACGGAGTCGGCTTGGCGGCACCTCAGGTGGGACGAAATATCCGGATTTTCACTGTCGACGGCAATGCTTTTGAAGATATGGACCCGGACTGTAAAGGCTTCCGGAAAGTATTCATCAACGCCCGCATCACCGAACGCTGGGGCGAAGAAGTGAACCGTAACGAAGGATGTCTGAGTATCCCCGGTATACATGAAGACGTCAAACGCCTAGAACATATACGGATTGCTTACCTCAACGAAAAAGGCGAACCAACAGAAGAAGAATACTCCGGAGTCAAGGCCTGGATCATTCAGCACGAATACGATCACCTCGAAGGCATTCTTTTTACCGATCACCTGTCGGCTCTGAAAAAAAGATTGTTAAAAAACAAACTCAACAACATCAGCCTGGGAAAATTCAAAGCGACTTACCGCGTCATTTTACCGAAATAAACACATAAAACCGATCTTTAATTGAGAATTTTTTCGTAATTTTCGAAAGAATTCTCAATTTTTCAAAGATGGTGTAAACTTCAATTTCAAATATCCTTTCGTATACCTCCTGCTTGCACTGACAGCAGGTATACTTTGTAACGGCCGGCTGTATCTGCCGTTATTTGTCTTGTACGGCTCAGTCCTCCTTGCGCTTTTCACCTTCAAGCGTTATCCCCGTCTGGCCGAAATGTTTATCTTGCTGTGTTTGTTTACTGCCGGATTACAAACCACCACACCTCCCGCTTTTTACCCCGAACACCATCGCCTGTATCTGATCCGCGCACGGTGTGAAGAAATATTGCCCCGCAACAATTATATCCTGAGCATGGAGGGACTGCGTTTTTATCTCAGCAGCTATTACACGGACAGCAGCTACCGTTTGGGAGATTCTCTGACCTTTTACAGCCGGATTCTACTGCGAACTGATCGCTCCAACCCCGGAGAATTCAGCTATACACACTATCTGAAGCAAAAAAATGTCCGTCACCAGCTCATCCCCCAAAGCAGGATCACACAATCGGGCCATGCCCACAACATCCGTTCTGTCTTTCAAGACTACCGCCAGCACTATCTACGCAAAACTGCCCGGCTCTTTCCAGATACCAACAGCCGCAAGCTCATCAACGCCCTTTGCTTGGGATACAAAAACGATCTGGACGACAATATACAAACGCTGTTTGTCAATACAGGCACCATTCACCTGCTTTCCGTATCAGGACTTCATACCGGAGCCATCTATCTGTTGCTGATACGCTTTTTACGGCTGGCCGGACTCAAAGGAAGAAAAAAAGAATGGCTGCTACTGCCTGTTCTATGGGCCTATGCCTGCCTCACCGGCTTATCTCCTTCCGTAGTCCGCGCTGCGACCATCCTTTCCTTTATTACCCTCGGCAAGGCCTTCAACCGGACCTATACTCCGCTCAATTCTCTGGCTGCCTCCGCCTTTTTCACCCTGTTGGGCAATCCTTTTATACTTTATTCCCTAAGCTTCCTCATGTCCTACAGTGCCTATAGCGGAATTCTGCTGCTTTATCCGATACTCAACCGACTGAAGGGCAAATTCCCGCCCCTTTCTTCTTTCTGTTATCAATGCTGTAGCCTTACCCTGTCGGCTCAGTATTTTACGCTGCCGATCAGTGCTTATTTTTTCCATACCGTCAACCTCACAGCGATTCTGACCAACCTGCCGGCCGTCCCCTTAGCCACCCTTCTGCTGTACTGTTCGGCCGTTACCCTCCTTCTTCCTGCGGGCATCGGGCAGTATACCGCCTGGGTGTGTGAAAAACTAAGCCAGCTGCTACTGTTGTTTCTGAAAACAGTTGCTCCTTTCAGCATAAACATCGGAGAGATATATCCCTCCGGTATCCTGCTGCTCACTGTCTATGGCTGCCTTCTTACTTTCGTCCTTTATCCCGGTCAAAGAAAAAAGACAAGGCTCCGGCTAATTGCAATATCCCTTTTTTCTCTATTGCTCTGTCTCGTTGCAGACAAAACTTACCACATAACGCGTCAGGAAATCGTCATCTTTCATTATCCGCACGAATCGGTCATACTGCTCAACCACCGGGGACGATTCCTTTCTCTGAAAAACACCTTTCCAGAACAAAGGGGCCAGGCTTATATACGCCGGAACAAACTCCGTTCTTATCCCGCGGCCTCAGGAATATTATCGTCCGGTTTCGACTGGTATCCGCCCTGCCTATCCGTTGACGGCACCCTGATTATCATAGCCGATCCGGCCCGCCGGATTAATCAGCCGTGCCATACGCTGATCGTCACCGGCAATCTGTCCCCCCGTCAACTATTCAGTACAGATTCTCCTTTCCCTCAAAAAATCATAACCGACGGCTCCATGAGCTATAACCGGCAAAGACAGTGGAAACTCTTTTGTCAGAAACACCACATCCCGCTTCACAGCACCCAAGAACAGGGGTGTATTCGCCTGCCTCTAAAATAAACAGACAGGTCTCCGTTTAATTCTATTATTTTACTACATTTGTCCGCAAAATATTTCGAAAGTCACAACCATGAACATTGTTATTGCAGGAGCAGGGTCCGTAGGAACACACTTGGCTAAAATGTTGAGCCGGCAGGAACACAATATCATGCTGATTGACAGCGATCAGCAAAAAGTGGAAGAGCTGGAAAGCCAGATCGATATCCTTTCCATCGTCGGCTCTTGCACTTCCATCGGAGCCTTGAAAGATGCAGAAGCAGGAAAATGCGACCTATACATTGCCGTTAATCCGCAGGAAGAACTGAACATCAATTCCGCCATCCTGGCCAAAAAACTGGGAGCCAAACGGACCATTGCCCGTGTCAACAACAGTGAATACCTGGAAACAGAAAACGCAGAATACCTACGGTCCATCGGAATAGATTCCCTGATCTATCCAGAACGGCTGGCAGCGGAAGAAATCGTAGCTTCACTGAAACAAACCGGTTCCCGGCAGATGCATGAATTTTCGGACGGCAGACTACAGTTGCTGGGCATTAAATTATGGGATAATGCACTGATTTTAAACCATACCCTGATAAAAATGGCGGAAATATACGGAGCGGATCAATTCCGTATCGTAGCCATCAAACGGCACAACCGCACCATCATTCCCCGGGGAAACGACGAATTGAAATACGGCGATCTGGTATTCATCGTCACCCGCCCCTCCTTTATTCCCAATGTTTTCACACTTTGCGGTAAGGAACAATTGGAAATCAAAAACATAATGATTGTCGGAGCCTCACGGATCGGCATCAAGACTGCCTCTCTACTGGAAAAACATTACAATGTCAAAATCATCGAAAAAGACCGGGAAAAGTGCATTCAACTAGCGGATAAGCTCAAATCCACGCTAGTCATCAACGGCGACGGCCGGGACCTGACTTTATTGCGGGAAGAAGGCATCCGGAACATCGATGCCTTCATCAGCCTGACAGGTTCATCGGAAACCAATATTTTGTCCTGCCTGCTGGCCAAAAAAATGGGAGTAAAAAAAAGCGTGGCTGAAGTGGAAAACATCGACTATATTGATCTGGCTGAAAACATCGGCATCGGCACACTGGTCAACACCAAACTAATAGCCGCTTCCCATATCTACCGCTATACCATGAACGTAGATGTCAAACACCTGAAATTCCTGACCTTCTCGGAAGCCGAAGTGTTCGAACTCGAAGCCACGCCGGGATCAAGAATTACCAAACACGCTTTACAGGACATGAATTTTCCTGCCGATGCCACAGTCGGCGGAGTTTTCCGCGGAGAAGAAACCATTATCGCCAAAGGAGACGTACAGATTCAGCCGGGCGACAATGTGGTCATCTTTGCCCTTCAAAGCGCTGTGAAAAAAGTGATCAAATATTTCCAATAATATTATCAAATGATAAACATCCGTTTTATCGCCAATCTGATGGGAAAGCTGCTGATCGTAGAAAGTGCCTTCCTGTTACTTTGTGTCGGCATCGCCTTATTGTATGAAGAATCCGATGCAATGGCCTTTTTTTATACAACTCTGATAACCGCTGTTGCCGGCTTTATGATGACCCGTTTCATCAAGGCCAAAGACCGCATCCTAGCCAAAAAGGACGGCTATTTTACAGTCACCATGGTCTGGATCGTTTTTTCCCTGTTCGGGTGTCTTCCTTATATCTTCGGCCACACCATTCCTTCATTTGCCGATGCTTTTTTCGAAACCATGTCGGGATTCACCACAACGGGCTCCACTATTCTCAACGACATCGACGCCCTGCCTCACGCCACTTTATTCTGGCGCTCCCTGACTCAGTGGCTGGGAGGATTAGGGATCATCGTGCTGTTCATCGCCATCCTTCCCAGTCTGGGTATCGAAGGCCGGGACCTGTACGTAGCCGAAACCACAGGTCCGACCCACAGCAAAACTTCCTTCACGTTCACGTCTTCAGCCCGCCAGATGTGGATTGTCTACACCTCCCTGACTTTATTGCAAACCATCCTGCTCATGGCCGGAGGCATGGATTTCTTCGACGGCATCTGCCACTCGTTTACCACAATGGCCACCGGAGGATTTTCAACAAAACAGGCCAGCATCGCCTATTGGGATTCGGCATACATCCAATATGTGATCATCGTGTTCATGCTCATAGCCGGAACCAACTTCGGACTGCTGCTTACGGCTATCCGGGGCAACTGGCGGAAACTTCTCCGGGACAACGAATTCCAGCTTTATTTCCTCATCGCTCTGCTGGCCAGCATCATCATCGGACTAGGATTGTACTATCATCAGTGGGCTGATCTGGAAAAAAGCATGCGCGATGCCACCTTCCAGGTCGTCACCTTAATAACTACGACAGGTTTCGCCACAGCAGACTACCTGCTATGGCCACCTTTCGTCTGTCTGATCCTGTTTCTGCTGTTTTTCATCGGTTCTTCAGCAGGCTCCACCGCAGGAGGGATGAAAGTAATCCGAGTATACATGTTGTTTAAAAATTCATTCATCGAATTGAAACGAATCATTCACCCCAACGGTGTCATCAATGTCAAATACAACGGCAAGACCGTACATCCTGATATCATGACCGGCATTATGGGATTTTCCATCCTCTACATGATTGTATTCGTCATCGGTACCATCATCATGACCTTATGTTCGGAAGATATTATCACGGCCTCCAGTGCGGTAATCACAGCCATGAGCAATGTAGGACCGGCTTTCGGCAGTCTGGGCCCCATGGATTCCTTCGCCCCCCTCAATGATTTTGCCAAATTATTTCTGGCCTTTCTCATGCTGGTCGGGCGACTTGAGATCCTGACCGTGATGGTGCTGTTCACCCGGGCCTTCTGGAAAAGATAATCAGGAAAGCCTTTCGAGAGTCAGGTCGGGCAAGCTTTGCATAAACCGGAACAACTCGCTTTCATCCAGGTAACGCTTGGTTCTGATAATCATCGTCACATGATAAATTTCCAGATGCTCTAAAGGCTCCCTTTGCAGGTCATAACTGGAGATACGATAGTTTTTCAGGTGCAATTCCCGGGTCACCCGCTTCAGGTTTTCCTTGTCGGTCGTTGAAAATACCAGCAAAGAACTGTGTTCCCCTACGTTTTTGAACACAATTGTCAGGAATTCCAGCCCCACCAGAGTCAATACCATCGCACAGACCCCCACCCAATACATACCACCTCCCACGGCCAAACCGATACCGGAAGTCGCCCATAACCCGGCAGCCGTAGTCAATCCCCTGACAAACTGCTTTTGGATCAGAATGGTTCCGGCACCGATAAAGCCGATGCCGCTTACCACCTGTGCAGCCACCCGGCCGGGATCCAGTCTGACACCGGCATTGCCCACAACATCCGCAAAGCCGTATTGCGATACGATCATGAACAAAGCGCTTCCCAATGCAACCAGAAAATGAGTCCTCAAACCCGCTTCCTTGGCCCGGTATTCCCGGTCCCAACCGATTATCCCCCCCAACAAACCTGCAACTAACAATCTCAACAGATAATCTCCGAACATAAAAACCTCCTTTCCATATCCATACGTAATCCTTAAAACTTCGTTACAATCTAAAAAACAAAGGAGCTACCGCTTTTGAACCGAATCCTGAAAGCCTGTCAAAAAAAAACTTTTAGGATTCACTTCATCCACGGCAGCCCTTGTTTCCTGATTACTTCAATACCCCTATTCCCTGACGGACGATCTCCGTTTCTTCCCCGGTACAATCTACTACCGTCGAAGCGACATTCCGGCCATACCCCCCGTCGATCACCAGATCGACCCACTTTTCATATTTCTCGTAAATCAATTCCGGATCGGTCATATACTCCGCAATATCATCCTCCGCCTTTACCGATGTGGTCAACAACGGATTCCCCAATTCTTCCACCACCGACAGCACAATAAAATTGTCCGGGATACGTATACCTATCGTTTTCCGCCGGTTCATCATGACATTCGGTAATTTACTGGTCGCCGGAAGCACAAAGGTAAAAGGTCCCGGAAGATTCCGTTTCATGACCTTGAACACCTGGTTGCTCACCTTGGCATAAGCGGCAATATTGGATAAATCCCGACAAATCATAGAGAAATTCGCTTTCTCGGGCTTCACCCCCTTCAACTGACAAACCCGTTGAACCGCCTTTACATTGTTAATGTCGCATCCGATAGCATAAACGGTATCCGTCGGATAGATAATAACCCCACCCTTCTTCAACACTTCCGCCACTTTAAGAATATCCCTTTCCCTAGGGTTATCCTCGAACAATTTGATCCGCATGGGAAATCTCAACTATTAACCTTCTTATAGTCTTCCAGGAATTTAGCCAAACCGCTATCGGTCAGCGGATGATTCAGCAGTCCCTTAATCGCAGCCAACGGACAGGTAGCCACATCGGCACCGACTTCGATACATTGGATGATGTGCTGGGTCGTACGGATAGAAGCAGCCAACACCTGGGTCTGGAAACCGTAATAAGAATACATATCCACAATCTTACCCACCAATTCGATACCATCGCTCGAAATATCGTCCAAACGTCCTACAAACGGAGACACATAAGTCGCTCCGGCTTTGGCTGCCAGCAAGGCCTGTCCCGGAGAAAAGACCAACGTACAATTGGTCCGGATACCTTTATTGGTAAAATACCGGATCGCTTTTATGCCATCGGCAATACAAGGCACCTTCACCACAATATTCGGGTGCAAAGCGGCCAATTCTTCACCTTCTTTGATCATTCCGGCATAATCGGTAGCGATGACTTCAGCACTGACATCCCCGTCGACGATATTACAGATTTCAACGTAATGCTTTCTGCAATTTTCAACACCTTTGATTCCCTCTTTAGCCATGAGAGAAGGATTAGTCGTCACCCCGTCCAACACTCCCATTTCATTTGCTTCACGTATCTGTTCCAGATTTGCCGTATCGATAAAAAATTTCATGATTTATTTTTTAGTTAAGTTTACCGTTTCGTATTTGTTCGTAGCAAATTTAGAATATTCCCTGCAATAAAGCTATGAATCGGAGCGTTTTTTACTCAAGTTTCGATTTATGAATTTTATCCCTATATTTGCAGATATTCCGGGTCGGCGGCAAATGTCCGTTGAAAGCGGCAAGACAATCTGATGAACACCCCAAAACAGAAAGGAGACAAACCTATGAGAAATTTACTTTCGGGAATCTGCATACTGGTCGGTATGCTGGCTTACACAAGTTGCACGATCATGGAAGACGACGGTTCTAGGGCATTTGCCAATGTGGCCACCATTGTAGGGGATGCAGAAAACGGCTACTACTGCTATCAGAGGCACTATAGCGGATTGGTTATCTCCCACAGCGAGGAGCTTGCCGGCAAGGAGCGGGGCTATTTCAACTTCTACTATAAAGAAGACGATTGGACCACTTCCGCCAATGGAATGGAGTATATCGACAATGCTCATGTCCATACCATAGAGGCTTACGAGGTGATTCATCCCGTCACTCGCAAAGAGGCGGATGCCGGACACATCACCGACAAAAAGAATTGTACCGCCCTACACCGGCTGGCCATAGATTATGCCTCCTACGGTTATGTCGATTTACGCGCAGCATTCTCCACTTTCAACATGGAAAGCGGAGAGAGCTGCGATGGAGAAGTGAATCTGGTGTACGACGCGGCCCTGCAGGAACCGGACACCTTGCGGTTGCAACTTTGTTACAATCCCCGTATTCCGGAAAGCTGGACAAAAACAGACGGCAGCAACCGCACCGTGTCGTGCGACATCTCTTCCCTCTCCTCCCTCCAACAATGGAGTGATTCGCTGACCCTTGTCATTGACGATGGAAGCGGCAATAAGTACCTGATAGAAATGAGCAAAAACGACTTTCTGAAGCCAGGCAGGTGAGCGCCGGCTACACATCGTCCTTAAAAACAAATCTCGGATGCCCGCATAAAGTCAATCGTGGTATCAGTGGTAAGTAACACTCTCCATGAGCTTTACAAGGCTCATGCGCTTCCTGTCTCAAAAATGACAAAAATTTAGAATTTGAGTTAAAGGCAATTAATTGATATTCACAGAATAGCCCTACCCGATTTGTATTGAAACGAGTAAGGGGAATGTGTCTGTATTTTTGAGTTGAATGAAAGAGCCATGGCAACCGCATCAAAATTTTCCACACCTGCAGGGGTCTGCGTTTTGGTTCCGGTTCGTTTATGATTTGGGAAAAACAGCTTTAATTACCGAGGTTAAACGCAATCCGAAAAAAATCAACCTGAAATTACTTGTCGCGAAAACCGTGCTCCACTTTCCCGTATACGACAAATTTTCACGAAAGTTCAGCGGCAAGCTTCCGGCTTTTTATTTTTTAACAAAACAAACCGGTTCCACCCACGCAACTATCTGCCGTTTTCCCCATCTATTACACAAAACAAAACCTGTAATTGAAAACCGGATATGCCCAAAACCAAATCATCAAAAAAGCTGACAGACTATATTTATGTTTCTCTATGCATCCTCATCCTTTTCGTTTTTGCAGGTTATGAGTCAGCTAGAAAAGTAAAGCCGGTTACTCCGGATAGCGATATCATCACCGGTGATATCTACTCGGAAAACCACATCCTCCCGGCCGATAAAGGCTGAATCCAGTCCTGTCACCGGAGTCTCCCTGCCAGCCCCCAACACCGATAAAAGAGGAGAAAAAACCGAAGAATTCCGCCGATTCTATTGCAGGATTCAAGAAAAATCTCTTCCTTTGCAGCACTGAAAATACGGGTGTAGCTCAGTTGGTAGAGCACTGGTCTCCAAAACCAGGTGTCGGGAGTTCGAGTCTCTCCTCCCGTGCAGCAAAAAAATCAATCCACGGCATTTGTTCTTTGGATTGATTTTTTTGCATCTCCAGATTTCACCCTTTATTTCGCATTGCCAGACCCCCTCCCACCAATCTTTCGCCCCTGTAGAAGGCAACCGGCTGCCCGGGAGCCACCGCCCAAGCCGGATCAGAGAGCAGAATTTTCAGTCCGTTGTCTATCGGTACAATCTCTCTCACATATCCCCGGGGATTCAGACCGATACCCCTCACCTTCACCAACAAATCGTCCGCCTGCAAATCGCCAGGATCAGCCACATTGACATGTTCCACGCAAAGCGTCATTGTCTGCAATCCTTGCTTCACATCGGCAATAATGACATTCCGTCCAGCATCCATCTCCGCCACATACAGAGGCTTACCATCAAAGCAGGGAAGCCCTTGTCTTTGTCCGACCGTATAGTTCAGTAATCCATCGTGCTTCCCGATCACTTTTCCCCCGCGGCTGACAATATCCCCTTGCTCCTCTCTGAATTCCGGCACATATTCCCGGATAAAATCACGGTAATTTTTTCCTTGCAAAAAGCAAACGCCCATGCTCTCTTTTTTTCGGGCCATTTCCGTATATCCCCAGGCCGCAGCCTGTTTTTTCACTTCAGTTTTAGTAAAACCGCCTAAAGGGACCACCGCACGGGAGAGCATATTCTGAGATAATCCCCATAAAAAATAAGACTGATCTTTATTCCTGTCGACACCTTTAAAAACAAAATATTTCCCCTTCCAAGCCGCAATGCTGACATAATGCCCCGTAGCCAACAAACGGATATTCCGTTCATCCGCCACTTTTTTCAGTAATTGCCATTTCACATAGCTGTTACAGGTGCAGCAAGGACTCGGGGTGAAAGCCGCCAGATACCCCCGGACAAAATCATCCACCACCACCTGTGTGAATAACTCTTTACCATTGCAGCGAATAAGAGGTATCCCTAGCTTCCCGCAAATATCATCCACTTCCGCAAGGTCGTCGGCACCCCACAAATCCAGATGAACACCCACCACCTCATAACCTTTTTCCTTCAACAGCAGGGCTGCAACGAAGCTATCGACCCCTCCGCTCATTCCCACAACAATTTTTTCCATATCTTCTCAATCAGGCAAAAAACAAATAGGCCACCACCACTGCAGCTATCATCCCGGCCAAGTCGGCCAGCAAACCGCAAGGAACGGCATAACGGGTATTCCTGATTCCCACGGCACCGAAATAGACCGCTATAATATAAAACGTAGTATCCGTAGCCCCCTGAAAAGTACAGGCCAACCGACCGGCAAACGAATCGGCTCCATAGGTGGTCATCGTATCTATCATCATGCCCCGGGCACCGCTGCCGCTCAGGGGCTTCATCAAGGCTGTCGGCAAAGCCGCCACCCAATCCGCGTCAAATCCCAGAGCTGTCACCACACCGGAAACACTGTCCATCAAAATCTCCATAGCACCCGAAGCCCTGAATACCCCGATCCCGACCAGAACAGCAATCAGATAAGGAATGATTTTGACAGCCGTCGAAAATCCGTCTTTCGCCCCGTCGATAAAAGCATCGTACACATTCACTCTTTTCCACACCGCCATAGCGATGAACAAAATCATAATACCGAAAAGAACCAGATGGCTGATCAGACCGGAAGCCACGGCCAGTTCCTCTTTGCTCAAACCCGAAAAATACCAGATCACCCCACCGATAAGGCCTGTGAATCCTCCCAGGTAAAGCAGAATCACCTTGTTCCACAACCGTATACGCTGAATCAAAGCAACAGTGACCAACCCGACAAGCGTCGAGCAATATGTCGCAATGAGAATCGGTAAAAAAATATCAGTCGGATTGGCCGCACCCAACTGCGTACGGTAAACCATAATAGACACAGGAACGATGGTAAGTCCGGAAGTATTCAGCACCAGGAACATAATTTGTGCATCCGAAGCGGCTTTAGGCCGGGAATTGACTTCCTGCATTTGCTGCATGGCCTTCAGACCCATCGGCGTAGCCGCATTATCCAAGCCCAGCATATTGGCAGCCAGGTTCATCATAATCGAACCCTGAGCAGGGCTATCGGCAGGTAACCCGGGAAAAAGACGTCTGAAAAAAGGATGGATCAACCAGGACATGGCCGACACAGCCCCTCCCTTTTCCCCGACTTTCATGATCCCCATCCACAAGGTCAACACCCCCGTCAACCCCAGGGAAATTTCGAATCCTGTTTTCGACATGTCGAAGGCAGAATTGACAACGGTTCCGAAAATTTCGGTATCCCCCAGAAACAACAAACGGTAAAGCGCTACAGCAAAAGCGGTCAAAAAGAAAAAAATCCAGATGTAATTCAGCACCATAGGAAGGATGTGAAAAAGATTAAAGAGAACGGAGAAGACGGGGGATCCCCCCTTCTTCCCCGCTTATTCACAAGCCTTTGCAAGCTTTCAATGTATTTTGCAACAAAGAGACGATCGTCATGGGACCGACGCCCCCCGGAACAGGAGTGATAAAAGAACATTTAGGGGCAACATTTTCGAAATCCACATCTCCGACCAGCCGGAATCCGGACTTTGTTTTATCCGACGGAACCCGGTGAATACCGACGTCCACCACGACAGCCCTTTCTTTAACCATACCGGCCGTGACAAAATGAGGTTTGCCCACTGCGGCAATCAGAATGTCCGCCTGCCGGGTATACTGTTCGATATTCCGGGTACGGCTATGACACAGCGTAACCGTACAATCGGCATATTCCCCTTTTCTGGACATCAGCACCGCCATCGGCGTTCCGACAATATTGCTACGTCCGATCACCACACAATGCTTTCCCCGGGTCTCAATCCGGTAGCGTTTCAACAATTCCATGATTCCTGCAGGTGTAGCGGGCAAATAGGCCGGAAGTCCTGTCACCATTTTTCCCGTATTACAGGGATGAAAACCATCCACATCCTTAGCGGGATCGATAGCGAGCAACACCTTTTGTTCCTGAATATGCTCCGGCAAAGGCAGCTGCACAATATAGCCGTCCACATCCTCGTCCCGGTTCAGGCGGTCGACCACCTCCAACAACTGCTCTTCGGTTATCTCCGTGGAATAACGCAACTCCGTACTTTTAAATCCAACTTCCCGGCAAGCTCTCACTTTACTGGCCACATAAGTCTCACTGGCAGGATCATTTCCCACCAACACAGCTGCCAAGTGAGGGATTTTATGTCCCTGAGCTTTCAGGATGCCGACCTCGTCGGCCAGTTCCTGCTTGATCAGCGCGGCAATTTTTTTTCCGTCTATTAATTCCATATTGTTATTTTACATTGGACGACAAGCATCAGCGCCTCATTCCCGGCATTCTTCTCATCAGCTTATTTCCTCCCGACAACATCTTCATCATTTTCTTGGATTCTTCAAACTGCTTCAACAGGCGGTTTACCTCCTGCACTGTTGTTCCGCTCCCCTTGGCGATACGCATCCGGCGCGAACCGTTGATGATATCCGGATTCTCCCTTTCCTGTGCAGTCATTGAATAAATAATAGCTTCCACACCCTTGAAGGCATCGTCATCTATATCCACATCCTTCAGCGCTTTGCCCACTCCGGGAATCATAGAAGCCAGATCCTTGATATTTCCCATCTTTTTGATCTGCTGAATCTGACTCAGAAAATCATTGAAATTAAACTGATTCCGGGAAATTTTCTTTTGCAATTTTTTAGCTTCCTCCGCATCGAATTGCTCCTGCGCCCTTTCTACAAGGGAGACAATATCTCCCATACCGAGAATACGGTCGGCCATACGTTCGGGATGAAAGGCATCCAGCGCATCCAATTTTTCTCCGGTACCGACATACTTGATCGGTTTATTCACCACAGTACGGATGGAAAGAGCGGCTCCGCCCCGGGTATCGCCATCCAGTTTCGTCAGGATCACCCCGTTAAAATCCAGCCGGTCGTTAAATTCTTTGGCCGTATTGACGGCATCCTGACCGGTCATGGCATCTACCACAAACAAAGTCTCGTTAGGCTGTATGGCATTTTTAATGGCAGCGATCTCTTTCATCATCTCCTCATCCACCGCCAGCCGGCCAGCCGTATCGACAATGACGATATCCTTCCCGTTCTCTTTGGCAAACTTTATGGCGTCGCAGGCAATCTTCACCGGATCCTTGATCGTTTCATCACTGTACACAGGAACATCGATCTGCTGTCCCAGCACCTTCAATTGTTCGATGGCCGCTGGACGATACACGTCACAAGCCACCAACAAAGGCTTTTTGCCCTTTTTATTCTTCAACAGATTGGCAAACTTACCCGAAAAGGTGGTCTTTCCC
The DNA here is from genome assembly GCA_964564205.1 of uncultured Odoribacter sp. Lineage (GTDB taxonomy): Bacteria > Bacteroidota > Bacteroidia > Bacteroidales > Marinifilaceae > Odoribacter. Next base: position 42,153 of record CAZMAE010000159.1, read on the forward strand.
GACCCCTGCAAGCCCGACATCAGGATGATGGCCGGATGTCCCTTGATATCGACTTCCACATTACGTCCACCCATCAGTTCCGCCAGCTCATCGTGAACAATCTTCACCATCATCTGCCCCGGTTTCACAGCAGTCAGCACATTCATGCCCAAAGCCTTCTCCTTTACCCGGTTCGTAAAATCCTTGGCGATCTTATAATTAACGTCAGCATCCAACAAAGACCTTCTGACCTCTTTCAGGGTTTCCGCCACATTCAGTTCAGTGATCTTGCCCTGCCCTTTCAATATTTTGAACGACCGTTCTAATCTTTCCGATAAATTCTCAAACATGTCTTACACTATTACTTGATTTATTTTTTTCTATCGCTTTCCTATGTTCTTCAAAACAACAAAAGTCTTATCGATCAAATCATTATCCACTACAACGGTAAACTCATTGGTCGAAGAAATCACTTCCGTCAGATTGATACCCTCCCACGACAATTCTTTCATGATCATATAATAAAAACCGGCCTGCATGCTATTTCCCTTCGGCAGCTTCAGCGTCACGGAAGAGAGCCCTCCCCGCCTGAACAAACATAATTCATCTCTGAAATAATCGTCGATCAAAGATTTTACGGTATCGCTGATCACTATGTTCGTTTCGAAAACCCCCTGCACCATCGTATAGAAAATCTCATCGTTTTTGACCAGCTTTTTCAGCACTTCTATATGACAATCCAATAAAGTGGGAGAATTTTTAAAAGTATAATCGCAAAGATTGCTGCGAAGAATAATATCCCCCATATTGCTCAGCAACTTATTCAACTGCACTTGTTCACGGACCTGCAAATAAGGAGCCAGCCGGTTCAATGCCATCACAATGGCTCCTGTATTCACTTCCCTGCCCAATATTTTCTCCACATCCGGTTGCAATTGCCGGGCCAGAGAAGACACATTGATAATTCCCGCAGCCAGCGATTCCGACAAATAAGGACTATGCTTTACAAGCTCTTCTACAACACGAGAAATACTCATCATTTACCGTATTTTAATATTCATACTCCGATCGCCCGGCATTTGTTTAATTTTCAACAAAAATAATATTTTTCAGGTATTCCGTTGCCCCAAAAATAAAAAAATCTTCTCCGGCATCCGCTTTTTTTCTCTCTGAATTCTTCTTTCCAGACTAAAATCCCCTCTGTCTTCTCCCCTCATACACAATCACAGCTGCCGCAGCCGAAACGTTCAGAGACTCTATTTGCCCGTACTGAGGTATTTTGATGCAATCCGTAACAATACTCAACAATCCTTCATCGATTCCTTTATCTTCGGAGCCCATGATCACAGCGGTGGGCAAAGTCATATCCACCTGAGTGTAAACCCTCTCCGCCTTCTCGGTAGCGGCATACACCCGGAGCCCCCTTTGGAATTTCAATTCGCGGACCACCTTTTTCAGATTCTGCACCCGGCAGACCGGCAAATGATAGATAGCCCCCGCCGATGTTTTCAACGCATCAGACGATATCTTAGCGGAATTCTTATTCGGGATGACTACTGCATCCACACCCGCACATTCGGCACTCCGGACGATGGCCCCGAAATTCCGGACATCCGTTATCCGGTCGAGGATCAGGATAAAAGGCACTTCCCCGCGGGCGACAGCCCCATCCAGCACCTCATCCAATTCCTGATAAGGAACAGGAGCCACTTCGGCCAACACCCCCTGGTGATTCCTGCCATCAAAAGGCTTGAACATCTCATCGGGTACATACTGAAAGGGAATATTGCGACTACGAAGCAAAGTGAACAACTGCTGGAACAATTCCCCCCGGATGCCCTGCTTCAGCATCACCTTGTCGATTTCCTTTTCTTCCTGTATCGCCTCGATGACCGCCCGGATACCGAAAATCCATTCTTGTTTATATTTTGCCATAATCCATTTGTTTTAATAAACCATACATCAACATTCCATCGCATGAGGGTTCATTTTACCCGAAAATCCAGCCCCTCACCGGGTTCAATTACCAGCCTTTCTTTTCAGCTCTTCCGCTTCGAGCGTCGCACTTTCCCACACGTTCATCGCTTCCTCCAGCTGCTTCTGTTTTTCTCCATATTCTACCAGCAATTCCTCGTGAACAAGGCCGGCATTCATTTTTTCCTCCATGAGTGCAATCTCCTTTTCCAATGCGGCGACGGCCTCCTCTGCCCGGGTCACCTTTTGTTCCGCCCTCTTCACCTCACGATTCAGTTGTTTCCGTTCTTCAAACGACAGTCTGCTGCTTTTCACCGCTTCTACGCCTGCCACTACAGGAGCAGATTTATGCAACTGCTCGTACTCCCTGAAACAGGCAATTTTTTTAGCGGCCAAGAAATCGGCAATTCCGCCTAAATATTCCTTTACATTCTGATTGGCAAATTCATACACTTTATCCGCCAATCCTGTCAGGAAATCCCGGTCGTGAGAAACCACAATCACCGTCCCTTCAAATTTCCGAAGCGCCTCTTTGAGAATATCCTTTGTTCTCATATCCAGATGATTGGTCGGTTCATCCAATATCAACACATTATAAGGCTCGAGCAACAACCTCACCATAGCCAAACGAGTTCTTTCGCCACCAGAAAGCACCTTCACCTTTTTTTCCACCTCTTCGCCTGAAAACAGAAAAGCGCCCAGAATATCCCGCATTTTCTTACGGATCTCCCCTTCGGCCACCCGGTCCACCGTTTCCAGCACCGTCAGTTCGGTATCCAGCAAATCCGCCTGATTTTGAGCAAAATAACCCATATTCACCTGATGACCGATTTTCAATTCGCCCTCAAACGGGATCTCATTCATGATCATCTTCACCAAGGTCGACTTACCTTCACCGTTTTTACCGACAAACGCCACCTTTTCTCCTCTCCTGATATCGATGTTCAGCTGCTTCAGCACTTGATGATCCCCGTAAGCCTTCGACAAATTGCGACCGGTAATCACCAGTTCGCCCGAACGCACCGCCGGCTGGAAACGGACCGTGATACGCGCAGCGTCCTCCTCTTCCACCTCGATCCTTTCCAGCTTTTCCAGCTGCTTGATGCGCGACTGCACCTGTACCGATTTCGTTGCCTTATACCGGAAGCGCTCGATAAACTCCTCCGTATCCCTGATCTGCTTCTGTTGATTCTGATAAGCCCTCCATTGTTGCTCTATCCGTTCTTTCCGCAATGTTTCAAAATTGGAATAGGACACTTTATAATCGTATACCTTGCCCAGAGAAATTTCAATCGTACGGGTAGTAACATTGTCCAGAAAAGCCCGGTCGTGCGACACCAACACAATGGCTCCCGGATAACTCTGCAAAAACGACTCCAGCCAGGAAATCGATTCAATATCCAAGTGATTGGTCGGTTCGTCCAATAAAAAGATATCCGGACGCGCCAAAAGAATCTTGGCCAACTCAATCCTCATCCGCCAGCCTCCGCTAAACTCTCCGCAATTGCGGCCGAGATCCTCCTGTCGGAATCCCAAGCCTTTCAGGACCACTTCAACCTCCTTGGTTATATTCCCTTCTCCCCGGATATTCAGCAATTCGGTTTTCCCATGAATTTTATCCAGCAATTTCATATACGCCTGGGAATCATAATCTTCCCGGGCAGCCAATTCCAGATTCAACTTCTCCACCTCTTCCTTCAACCGGAACAAATCGGCAAAAGCCTTTTCCGCTTCTTCCCTCACCGTATTCTCATTCGTGTATACTTTTGTCTGGGGCAAATAGCCGATTTTTATATCCGAAGCCATCGAAATACTCCCTTCCGAAGGACTCTGAAGCCCCGCCAGCATTTTCAGGGTGGTCGACTTCCCCGCACCGTTGCGGCCCGTCAAGCCAATCCGATCCTTTTTGTTTATCAGAAAAGAAACCGAATCCAACAGATAAAAACCTCCGAATATTACGCTGACATTATTTACTGAAATCATACCCTAGATTATAAAGTCCGGCGCAAAGATAGCGAAAAAAGCCTAAAGCTGCTTTTTGTCATGTTTTATCTAACCGGATTTCACTATTTTTGTATAAAACAGGTGGCGTTGGGAGCAAAGCCGAATCATCCGGTTTTACTCCCGGCGGGTATCCATCCTGTTCAGCCGGGCCCCTGCCGGGAACACCTTGGCAAACACCTGAAAATACGAACCGAAATCTGTCTAACTTAAAAACCATAAATTATGCCCAAAGGAGTTTATCAATTACCAGCCATTACCAACGAACCGATTAAAAGTTATGCACCGGGAACTCCCGAACGAGCTGCTTTAAAAGCAAAAATCGCAGAAATCAGAAACACGGTGGTCGATCTTCCGATGATCATCGGAGGCAAAGAAATCCGCACGGATAAACTGGCCGACATCCGGCCACCCCACAACCACCGGCACCTCCTCGGTCACTATCACCAGGGCGATGCCAGCCATGTACGCATGGCCATCGATGCCGCCTTACAAGCCAAACCGGTCTGGGAAAAGATGCATTGGGAAAGCCGCGCAGCCATCTTTTTAAAAGCCGCCGAACTCATTGCCGGCCCCTACCGCCAGTTGCTGAATGCCGTAACCATGCTGGGGCAATCCAAAAATGCCTTTCAGGCTGAAATAGACTGTGTATGCGAATTGGCTGATTTCTACCGTTTCAACGTCAAAAACATGTACGACCTCTACCACATGCAGCCCAATTCTTCCCCCGGCATCTGGAACCGTACGGTATGGCGTCCCCTCGAAGGATTCATATTCGCCCTCACTCCCTTCAATTTCACTTCCATTGCCGGAAATCTGCCGGGAGCTCCGGCCTTAATGGGCAACGTTTGCGTCTGGAAGCCCTCTAAAACCGCCGTCTATTCCGCTTATATCATCATGAAAATACTCCGGGAAGCCGGTCTGCCCGACGGAGTGATCAATCTGGTGTATTGTTCCGGTCCCACGGCTTCCGAGGTCATTTTCAGCCATCCGGATTTTGCCGGCATTCATTTTACCGGCTCCACGGGAGTATTCAACGACATTTGGTCGACCATCGTGAAAAATATAGGCCACTACCGTTCTTATCCGCGGATCGTAGGGGAAACCGGAGGTAAAGATTACGTATTTGCCGATCCGACGGCCAAAGCCAAACCGGTAGCCACCGCTCTTGTACGCGGAGCATTCGAATACCAGGGACAAAAATGTTCGGCAGCCTCCCGGGCCTACATCCCTTCCAATATCTGGCCGGAAGTAAAAGCCCTGATGGAAGCCGACATGGCCCGGATTACCACCGGCGGAGTGGAAGATTTCCGTAACTTTGTCAATGCCGTCATCGACGAAAACTCCTTCGACAAACTGGCAAAAGCCATAGACGAAGCCCAAACTTCTCCCGATGCCGAAGTGATTTTGGGCGGACAATACGACAAATCGGAAGGCTACTTTATTCACCCCACCGTAATCCTCGCCCACAAACCCGACTATGCAACCATGCGCGAAGAATTATTCGGTCCGGTACTGACGGTCTACGTCTACGCCCCCGATAAAATGGACGAAACCCTGGACCTGCTCGACTCCGGTTCCGCTTACGCCCTCACCGGCGCCATTTTCTCCAATGACAGGCACAACATTGAAAAACTTACCGAACGGCTGACCCACACGGCGGGAAATTTCTACATCAACGACAAGCCTACGGGTGCCGTTGTGGACCAACAACCTTTCGGCGGAGGACGTGCTTCGGGAACAAACGACAAAGCAGGATCAGTTTTTAATCTGCTGAGATGGGTATCTCCCCAGTGCATCAAAGAAACCTTTATTCCGGCAATGAACTACATGTATCCGAACTTTACGGAGGAATAATTCCTCTGTACATTATAATTTTGAAGAAGCTGTCTAACCATAAACCGTTATTCAGCTTCTTTCTTTTCCAATATTCATTACACTCTCCTCATCAGACCACCCTGCCGGAAAAAAATGGATCGTACGGCAACCGGAACAGCCCGTTAAAATAATCCCCCGAATGCAAAATCTTTTATAAAACACAACATTTACTGTTTTTTCAGGTATAAGGAGATGATTGACTCTGTCAAAAAAGTATACCGATTGTTTCATAAATTAGATTCTAAAAAAAATGAAAAGCACAATGATTAAGACTATTGCCGTACTATTGGTAGTAGCCACCACGGCATCCTGCTACGGTCCCTTTCGTCTGACCAACAAACTGCACAACTGGAACGGACAGGTATCACAAAAGAAATTCGTCAACGAACTGGTATTTCTCGCCATGTGTATCATCCCTGCCTACGAGTTTTGTCTTTTGGGCGACGGTTTGGTACTGAACTCTATCGAATGGTGGGGAGGACGTAACCCGGTTTCTCTGAAGGAAGGCGAAACGGAAGAAATCGATTTTATGCATCAGGGAAAAATGTATAAGATTGTGACCAGCAAAAACTCCATGACCATAGCCCTGAAAGATTCCGAAGAAAAGGTGGATTTCAAATATTTCCCCGAAGAAAACCGCTGGTATCAGATGGATGGCGAAGTGAAAGTAATGGCAGTACAGGAATGAAAATTCAGGTCGGTGTACTTTTGTAGACTTCGGATGAAAACATAGATCGCCCTTTTTATCCCCGGACCAAAATAGTTTCTATTCAAACGTTACAAAAGTACACCGTCCTAAAGGAACTACATCCACACTTTCCTTTACATCCCCTACCTTACCGGACAAGTAAATTGAAAACTGTTCTGACGCAACGAGAAGAAACGCTCACGAAAAACGGCTTCCACACCGGAAGGCTGTGCTCGACCACAGACTCCCCCAAAAAGCAAATATAGTAAAACAAGCATCCGCATCGTCATCAGGTTATTTCTGCAAAATAAGGAGCTGGGTGCACACCGGATACTACGCCTCCTCCGGTGAGGGACAAAACGGACAGTCTGTCATTCCACCACCCATCGTTCGATATTTCTCGTCTCCGATGAAAAGTTCACACCGACCTTAAACAAACGACGGCCGGCCGATTCGAAAGGCAGGGCATATCCTTTCCCGTTGATCTGCTGCAACGCCTCCTCTGCCGTTCCGTCCAACTTAAATTCCATCACGTACACGTATTTCTCCGTCTGCAATACCAAATCGATCCGACCGCTGCTCGTATGGTACTCCGCCTTCACGTAAAATCCCATCAATTTCGAGACGATGAAGATCACATTCTGGTAGTGAACTTCCATATCCCGCTTGATCTGCTCATACGACGTGTCGGCAAACAAGCCCTGCAGCCGGCGC
>CAZMAE010000160.1:0-31604 GCA_964564205.1 uncultured Odoribacter sp.
TGTAACCTCCTTTTTTCACCCTCCTTTTATCCTCGATTCCAATGGAGGTTGTAACGAAGGTGTATCGAAGTTGAATCGGCGATAATCCGGGAGAACACCGGAGGAAGACCTGAAATACACCGGAAAAAGGACCTGAAAAGAGCTGAGAATATTCTCCTTGGGATATTCATTAATCAGTGTAATCCATACAGTCCTCTCATTGCAAACGGTGCAATGATTTCAGTACTACCGACCGACATTGGGCGGAAAGCCTTTCTTTACCGACAAGGAAGTGCCGGCACGTTTGAAAGTGAGCCATCGGACGCTTCAGGACTACAAGATTTTCAATATACTATAGTCCATACAATGCCAAATGCGCAACATTTTCCCGCGGGCTTTCCTTGATGGTGCCTATTATGAGTTCCACATCGTATTCATCTATCTTCCCAAGATACTGCCATTGGCTGAATTTCTCCGGAAAAGCTCTCTTCAGAGAAACGCAATCCACAAAAGAATTGTGGTCAAGGAATTCATACTTGGCCTTCAGAAGCGGCATATGATACATTTTCAAATGAGCCGGCAAATTCTGGTTTATCTTAGAGTTTATGATGACACCGCCGTACGCTATGCCTTTGTTGTCAAATCCAAGTACAACAAAATATTTATTACGAGAATCAGCCCCATCCTTCAGCTTAATTCCGTTTGTTTCGGTCATTTTCATACGGTAAACATCGCCAATCCCGACCGTCTGCCTGGCAAGCCTCAATAACTCTTCATCATTGAGCGCATCGGATATTTTCATCATGACAATGCCATGTCTATTTCAAGTTGTTCCTGAATGTATTCTAGGATTGCTTCATCGGCATGCATTACTTTTGCCATTGTCACGGGGGAGATCATGTTGGTACCATTAACTCGCTTATCAGCCTCGTTCCATGCGGCATCATGGGATTTCCGCATAAGTTGCTCGAAAGTCAGATGGGCGTTTTCTTCAATTGAAGCATCCAAAGCATCTATTTCAGACTTTGAGAGATAGGCTTCATCATAATCCCGTTTAGGAATAAGGACATTGGGCGCATCATCACCTGCGAAACGAACCACCTCAGCCAAATCTTCCGCCAACTGCATGTGCGGATTCCCAAGCCTTTTGATGGCATCATACAAGTGTGTCGGAACCGGACCATACGGCAATGCACAGAACTCATCAGGCACAATCCTTGTACCCCATTTCGCAAGATGTTTCATTTCTGCAAAATAGAGTATTTTGAATACATGATAATAGTCCACTCCACCGGTCTTACGGAGAATGTACAATACTGTCTCTGCTATCTTCTTGCGGTCAAATTCGGTCATTTTAGTTGCAGTCTTTTTACTTTTATAACGCTATGTTTGGATTGTTTGTTGCCTGTTTATCAGGTGTAAAGTTAGCAACAATTTCCGAAATCCGCTAATTTGCTGGGATAAAAATATCAGTGCAAAACAACCTTATTCGGTGGACTTTTTCAGCTAGAACCCCACTCCACCAAATTGGCCCGCGAAAGTTGCTGTATTCTGCATAAAAAGGGAAGTTCGGTAGAAAATATAAATCCCCAATAATTGTTGATTATCAGGGATTTTTTTCGATTTGCATCTTTGTTCGGTGATCCAGCTGGGATTCGAACCCAGGACCCCAACATTAAAAGTGTTGTGCTCTACCGGCTGAGCTACTGAATCGGCCGCAATGTCTCTCAATTGCGGGTGCAAACTTAGAGAGAAAAATTTTATTTTGCAAACTTTCAGCCATTTTTTCGTTCTTATTTTTCCTCCGGAAAAATAAGAGACTCCACTTTTTCCAAACGGGCCCGAAGCCGGGAGATATTTTTTTGACGGATGGACAAAAGCATCTCACACACAGACCCAAAGTTCCGTTCCCACACTTCAGGTTTTTCATCTTTGATAATTTTCATGACGTCGTTCATCGCCAGATAGCCGAAACGGATCCGCAATCTGACATTCACCGTTTTCTCCACGACTACTGCATTGGCCAAAGCTGAAGCCGCCGCTTCCCGGTAGGCATTGATCAGACCGGGAACGCCTAATTTTGTACCTCCGAAATAACGGACGACGACAATCAGAATATCGGTCAGATCTTTCGACAATATTTGTCCCAGAATCGGTCTGCCGGCCGTAGAGGAAGGCTCTCCGTCATCATTGACACGGAATAGCGTCTTTTCTGCCCCTAACCGCCAGGCATAACAATGATGACGGGCATCATAATATTTATCCTTCAACCCGTCAAGGATTTCCCTGATTTGCTCTTCTGCAGACACCGGAAAAGCCAAAGCGATAAACCGGCTTCCCTTCTCCTTGTATACCCCTTCCGAGGGTGCCGCTATGGTTTTGTACGCATCTTCCATGTTTTGTCCGAACGGATAAAAAATAAGGGTCTAAAATCAGTGTTTTCCCCTCTGATTTTAAACCCTCCTTCTCTTTTACAATATCTCAATAACCGCAATACAATTTGCGTTGTATTTCCTCTACCTGGGTTCTGAAATTCCGATCGGTCTCCATCATATCCGCAACTGCCTTACAGGCATAAAGCACCGTTGCATGGTCTTTTTTCCCGATCTGATTTCCGATATAAGCCAAAGAGTATTTCGTATAATTCTTACTGAAATACATGGCCAATTGTCTGGCCTGCACCACTTCGCGCTTCCGGGTTTTGGTCTGCAGCAACTCCCCGGGAATCTTAAAATACTCGCATACCACCTGCTGTATCCGGTCGACAGTCAATTCTTCGGTCGGTTTTTTCACCATTTTCCCTAAGATTTCCTGCACGACCTCCACCGTCAGGTCTTTTTTATTAAAAGTCGACTGCGCCAATAAGGATATCATCGCCCCCTCCAGCTCACGTACATTATGATCGACGTATTTACAAATGTAATCGATCACTTCGTCCGAAAAATCAATGCCGTCTTTACGGGCTTTATGAATCACAATTTCCTTGCGGGTTTCGAAATCCGGAGCTTTAATCTCGGCAGACAGTCCCCAACGGAAACGGGACAACAGACGGTCCTCCATTCCTTCCAATTCGGCAGGCGATTTGTCACATGTCAGAATCAACTGTTTTCCGGACTGATGCAAATGATTGAAAATATGGAAAAAAGTATTTTGTGTTCCTGTCTTGCCCGCCAACTCCTGTATATCATCTAAAATCAGGACATCGATCAATTGGTAAAAATGAAGGAAATCATTCACTTCATTCCGGCGGACAGCTTCAGTAAACTGAGTCTGAAATATGTTGGTCGTCACATACAAAACTACCTTATTGGGAAAATTCTGTTTCACTTCCAGTCCGATAGCCTGGGCCAGATGCGTTTTACCCAATCCGGATCCCCCGTATATCAGCAAAGGATTGAAAGCCGTTCCTCCCGGACGCCGGGCAATAGCCATTCCGGCCGATTTAGCCAAACGGTTGCAAGGACCTTCGATATAACTCTCCATCGTATACGAAGGATTGAGCTGCGAATCGATCTGTATGCGGTTGGAGGCTCTTTCAAAAGGATTCTTCAAGCCGACATTTCCCCCCTTATCGAGATATACCGTACTAACCGCCGGTTTTTTAGCCGGACTGGAAGCCAAAGTCGCTGTCAAAGGCTCTGCCGCCTTTACCCTTTCCACGACAACAGAATATTCCAGCTTTGCCCTGGGTCCGATCACCGCTTGAAGTGCACTCTTCAGAATATCGATGTACTCTCCCTCCAGGGCCTCATACACATAGGCGCTAGGCACCTGTATGGTCAGAACTCCCCCCTCGAACTTCAAAGCCCGTATAGGCTCAAAAAGTATTCTGAATTTTTCCGGCACAACCCGCTCCTTAATCAAAGCAAGACAGTTTGACCAAATCTTTATACAATCTTTTTCCATAGTTTATTGTTAGTCAGATAGTTTTTAGTAGTCACTACCCCTACCCTTTTCACCATGCTAAATTCCACAAAAAAAACAGGATAAAAAAATGGAGTTTTGCTTGTTTATCTTCAAAAAACTTTTAACTATTAGGCATCAGTGCATTAGGTATAAAAATCTGTATATCTGAACATTAGCAAGTTCAATAAATGTATTGTCCCTTTAAAAATCCGCAACGCCTATTTATCAGAAATAAAGGCTTTCAAAAACCGATATGCTTTTCTAACCGGTTCATGGTAAAGGAGAACAAGCAGGGAAAATATTGACATAATAAATATTGTATATATACTATTATGTCAATTACTTTTTTAACATCCGTATTCCTATTTAGAATCGATCTAATTAACGATTCATTCTATTTTAACAATGAATGCATCTTTGAAAGATTTCTTAACATTCACTAAATCTTTCTCAGCTTGCTTGAGATTTTTGTAAGTTCCAATCAGATACAGAAATTCTCCGTTACGTCTAATTTCCTTTAAATCCGGATATTGTACATACAATTCAGCATCCGGCGCCAAGGGTTTGCCGGTTTTTGCAATTACAATGCCGTAACCGTTCTGCAGCGTGTTGTTTCCGGAAGAAAAATCGAAAACGGATAAATTCAGGAAGCGTTTGGGATTTTGTCTGAATTCCGTCAGCAGTTTATTCAGATTTTCACTAACCGCCGTCAGGTTATAATACAGCTCATTATCGTTTACCACATTTCCCAAAGTCCCTTGCCCCTGATTGATTTTGACCATGATGGAATCCACCTGCAACAAAACATGATTCAGATAACGGACCGTGTTGTTCAGATTGACGCTTCTCAGGGAATCGCTGACAGACGAAATATTGTCCAGACTACGATTGATTTTCGAATTATTACTTTCCAGATTAGTCGTTATGCTGTTGATCTGTTCCAGAATAGCGGAAATCCTCCCGGACTCTTCCCTCAGAAGCGCATTCAGGGTGCCGGATGCTTCCTCCACATTATCCAAAGTCCTGCTGACACTTTTCAGGGAACTGCGGATATTTCCGTTAGCTCCTTCGCTGAAAATTTCCTGCAAAGCAAAAAGAACGGAATCCAGTGAAACCATCACATTTTCGGCTTTCTTTTTCAACGGTTCCAATTGTTTATTCAACTGCTCCATCAATCCCAATTCCAGCTGACTGCAGAGCGTATCTCCGCTTTCGGCATAGGTTGTGGAATTGCCCGGAATCAGATTGATTGACTTCGACCCCATCAAATCAGAGCTTTGAATAGCGGCCACCGTATTGGAAGGAATCTCCAGTTTCTTCCCTACCGTAAACTGAACCAACACTTTATCGAACCGGTCCCCGGCAAAATTTATGGCCGTGACTTGTCCGACACTATACCCTCTGTATATGACCGAACTGGATATTTTGAGTCCGTCCACCCGGTCATATACGCCATAGAAAACATTATTACGGTCAAACAAAGCTTTAGCCTTAAGAAAATTTATTCCCCAAATCAGAATGATGATCGCAGCAATAGCTGTCAAGGCAAGTTTCACTTCTCTCTTCATAGGTATCATATCCCCTTCTTATTTTAGTTTGTTTTTATCCAAAATCGTCATCACAAAATTATAACATTTCACCCGATTTCCTCCCCGTATCAATTACAACGATCAGAAAGCCGGCAACCTCAGCGGGATCCCTGTCCCAATTTTCCGGCTTCAGCCACTGAAATCACGTTTCCTTTATATATAGCGACAATAAAACAGTCTTTTACCTTTTTCCTGACTTCCGGCAAACTCTTTTTGACTTCATTCAAATCAGGCGAAACGGCGACATAATAGCGGTAACGGCCTGCAGATTTCAATTCAGACACTTTTTTCCCGGGGCATAAAGCAGTCTGATTCTTTATCCGGGATGTTGCCGAGGCCACCTGTATAGCGTATGCCGGCTGTTCTTTCTCTTCTCCCGCAATTTCTGTTTCTTCCCCGACTGCTTTTACCGGCTGGTTAAGGGCTTTTCTTTCCACTTTGGCTTTATAGGACTGAAAACCTTTGAATATTCCTTTGGCTATTTTATCCTGTCCGTTTACAGACATCATAAATTTTTCCTCTTCCGCATTGGATATAAACCCCACTTCAATCAGCACTGCCGGCATGGCAACATCCTTCAGCACCCAAAAAGGTCCCTGCCGCACTTCCCGGTCGTTCTGACGGGTACTTTTGACCATCTCCTCCTGAATATGGGAAGCCAGAGACAAACTATTTTCCAAATGTATACTCCTCAATAAATTGAACATGATGTAGGCTTCCGGGCTGGAAGGATCAAAGCCCTCATACTTGACAGAATAGTCGTCTTCGTATTGAATCACCGAATTTTCCTTCATGGCCACCTGCAAATTTTCCCTGGAACTGTGAGATCCCAATACATAGGTCTGCACCCCTTTAACGTATTTTCCTTTCGGATTGAGACCTAAGTCCAACGAATTCGCATGGATGGAAATAAACAGGTCCGCTTTATGATGATTGGCCAACCGGGTCCGTTCTTTCAATTCGACAAAAACATCTTTCTTCCTGATATAGATCACTTCGATATCAGGATAGGTTTGTTCGATCATTCGGCCTACCTTCAGAGCCAACGACAAAACGATATGCTTTTCCTTTGCTTTAATCCCCATTGCTCCGGGATCTTTTCCCCCGTGCCCGGCATCTATGCACACACGCCTGATTTTTCCCAAGTTGGATTGTCCGACGGAAATATTAACGGAAAGCAATGTCATCAGAAACAACAAGATTCCGCTTATTCCGTATTTATTTATCATGATATTTAAAACTTTTTAAAAAGAATGATAGGTATTAACAATCAATATTTCTTACATTTGCAATCCGAATCCGCAAGCCGGAATGCAATTATTCATCACAAAAATAGTACAATAAATTGCAAATTAGAGCATACATAGTCCATTTTATTGTGATTTCAGTCATTTTAATCATGGCCGCCTGCTCGGTTTCATCCCGTTCCACGCAGGTCAAGGAAGAAATCACCGGGCAAATGACCCCTCCGAATCAAGGGAATCCGGAGGTTCAGGATACTGTTCATCGTCCCCTGGCGACAAAAGACCAGGCTCCTTCTCCGGATAAAACTGTCCGGCCGGCACAGGATACGACACCCACACCGCTCATAATAAAAAAAGATACGTTACAGGCCGGCGACACCACAGCCACCGCACCTATGATCATCTCACCCCAAGCGGACACCTTGGCTCAGGACACTCTTGTTCAGGACTCTCTTGTCCAGGACAGCGTTCAACAACCCAAGCCTCTGTTCAACGATATTGTCAATTATTCTGCCGACGATTCCATCAAATTCTCCATCGACGGAAAGAAAATGTTTTTATACAAAAATGCTTTCGTCAAGTATCTGACCACGGAACTAAAAGCAGATTTCATCGAACTCGATATGGAAAACAATGAAGCTTACGCGTCAGGACTACCTGACTCGGCAGGCGTCATGACCGGCAAACCTATATTCAAAGACGGTAGTCAGGAATTTGAAAGTCTGGATTTAAGATATAATTTCAAAAGCGGGAAAGGCATTGTCAAGGAAATCATCACCCAACAAGGAGAAGGATATATTCAGGGCAAACTGACTAAAAGGATGTCTGATTCCATCTACTGCGTGAAAAATGGCTGGTACACGACTTGTGACCAGCACGACCATCCCCACTTTTACATCCGAATGAGTAAGGCCAAGCTGATCAAAGATAAAAAAGTAGTTTCCGGTTTTGCTAATTTATACATCGAAGATGTCCCCTTGCCACTGGCTATTCCCTTCGGATTGTTTCCCTTCAGTAAAAAGGGGACCTCGGGAATCCTGCTACCCACCTACGGTGAAGAAAAGATGAGGGGATTCAATCTCCGCGATGGAGGATACTACTGGTTTATCAGCGATTATGTCGATCTGGCAGTGACCGGGACCATTTATACCAACGGATCGTGGGGGCTCAATCTGGGCTCAAACTACCGGAAAAGATACAAATTCAACGGTTCCTTCAGTTTCTCCATGAGCCGTAACCATACCAGTGAAAAAGGCCTGCCCGATTATTCGCAGTCCAAAGACTGGGCTGTGCGCTGGACTCATGCACAGGATCCCAAAGCCAATCCCTATACTACATTTTCGGCCTCTGTAGACATGTCGTCGGCGAGCAACAATTATTACAATGCGACTTCCATCAACGAAATAGCCAATCAGCGGAAGCAATCCAGTATTTCCTGGAGTAAAAAATGGCCCGACAAGCCTTTCAGCGTTACCGCCGGTTTCACCCACAATCAGAATAGCCGGGACACTTCCATCTCCTTGTCCTTTCCGAACCTGAATTTCCGGGTATCTCAAATCTACCCTCTCCGCAAAAAAGACCGGGTAGGCAAAATCAAATGGTATGAAAATATCGGCTTCACCTATACGGCAGAAATAAAAAATACCATACAGACGAAAGAATCAGAACTGGGGGAATCGTTCAAACACATGGCCCGGGACTGGCAAAATGGGTTCCAACACTCTATTCCATTGAGTACGAGTATCAACCTGGCCAAAGATCTCTCCGTATCCCCTTCTTTTTCGTACAAAGGGGTGGCTTACCTGAGTTCTATCCGGAAAGGGGATTGGGTAGCGGACTCCACCATGCCCAACTACGGTTACATCCCGGTCGACACGATATACGGACTGCATTATGCGCACAACTATTCCACCAGCATATCTTTGTCCTATAACCCGACAATCTACGGTATGTTTCAGTTTAAACCGGACAGCCGCATCTTTGCCATCCGGCATGTTATCCGCCCGAGTGCCAGCATATCCTATGCGCCCAATCTGGGCATCGATCCCAAAAATTACTGGAAAACTTATCTGGATAAAAACGGAACGGAACAAAAATATTCCATTTTCGAAGGGAAAATATACGGAACCCCTACCGGTCCGGAACGATCAGAGCAAACCGGTAGTTTAAACCTAAGCCTGGACAACAATGTAGAAATGAAAGTCCGCAATGATCAGGACACCACCGGGAAGGAAAAATACAAGAAAGTCAAACTTCTCGAAAGTTTCAGAATTTCCTCCAGTTACAATTTCTTTGCTGATTCCATGCGCTGGTCCACCATCGCATTATCCGCCCGCACCAAAATCATTAACAACAGAGTGAATATCAATTTAACCGGAACGCTGGATCCCTATGCCATTAATGCCAATGCTGTGCGCATCAATAAATACAACGGCGGCATCGGACGCCTGACCCGGGTTTCCGCTTCATCGGGCATACAGTTTTCTTCCGACAACGGAAAAAACAAAGAGCAGAAAGACGATCAACTCAACGGACATTATGAGGATTACATCGATTTCGACGTTCCCTGGAGTATCAGTCTGGATTACACCTTCAGCTTTTCCAAAAACTATACCCGCAACCCGGATCCGCTGGCCCAACGTCCCCTGAGCAACAATACCATATCGCAAATGGTCCGCATCAACGGCGATTTTTCCCTAACGCCCAAATGGAAATTCACCTATAGCACGGGTTATGACTTTCAACAAAAGGAAGTTACAGCCACCAGCTTCGGCATATCACGGGATTTACATTGCTGGGAGATGACCTTCAACTGCATTCCTTTCGGCACACACCAATCCTACAATTTTCAGATCAATGTCCGCTCCAGTCTGCTAAAGGACCTGAAACTGATGAAAAAAGACTCCTGGTATGACAATCGTTAACCTCTAATAACCTTATACCGATGATAAAAACAACTCTTTGTCTGTTAGTATTGTTCGGCCCCATGCTGCTCAAGGCACAATTCGGCCAGTTTTTTCAGGAGAAAACAATGAGATTCGACTACTATCATTGCGGCGATCACCAGAACGAAACCTACTTTTTCGACGAATTGAAAGAAGAACCGTTTTGGGGTGGTTCCCGGACTTCATTGCTGGACGACACAGGATACGGCAACCAAATGTTTAAAATCGTCGATATCGCCACCGGCAAAGAAATCTTTTCCCGGGGGTTCTGCACCTTATTCAACGAATGGCAGAGTACCGAAGAGGCTCAAAAACTGAAAAAGGCGTTTCCTGAATCCGTGATTTTTCCCTATCCCAAAAATCCCTTCCGTCTGGAGCTGTATGCCCGGAATCGCCAGGGAATTTTTGAAAAAAAATTTGAACAGGATATCGACCCGGACTCCTACTTTATACGCAAGTTCACCCCCCAATACGAAACGACAGAAATTGCCTATAACGGAAATCCGCAGCATAAAGTAGACCTTGTCCTCATTCCCGAGGGTTACTCCGCAAACGAAAAGGAAAAATTTCTTCAGGCAGCCCACCAGTTTGCCCAAGAGTTTTTCAGTTTCTCTCCCTACAAAGAAAATGCCACCCGTTTCAACATCCGGGCTGTTTGGACTCCTTCGCAAGAATCGGGAGTCACCTTACCTGGCGAACACGTCTGGCGCAATACAGCAGCAAAAGCCCAGTTCTATACTTTCGGATCCGAACGTTATCAAATGACCGAAGACCTCCAGGGGCTACGGGATATTGCGGCTCACGTTCCCTATGATTATATCTATGTTTTATCCAACACTCAAAAATACGGAGGAGGAGGAATTTATAACTTCTATGGTATCAGTGCCGCCAACCATCCCAGCAGTACCGGAAAAATATATGTCCACGAATTCGGTCATGTGCTGCTGGGGCTCGGAGACGAATATGTCGGAAATGTTGCCTATAACGAAATGTACCCAGCAGGAGTCGAGCCTTGGGAAGCCAATCTAACTACCTTGGTTAACTTCAACTCCAAAGATTGGAAGAAACTGATTCACAAAGATACCCCTATCCCTACACCGGACAATGAAAAATACAAAAACGAAACCGGCGTCTTCGAAGGAGGAGGCTATGTAAACAAAGGTGTTTACCGTCCTGCTTCAACCTGTCTGATGAAAGACTTCAGCACTGACAACTTTTGTCCGGTCTGCACTCAGGCGATACTCAAACACATCGATTTTATCTGTCGGTAAAAGGACAAGGGGTAACCGCATCAATACAAACGAATCCATTCGTAGGCATTTCCTGTAAAATCCATGTAACGGATAAAATCGTCCGTCCCAATGGCCAGAGAAGCTCTGTTGTCATTGGGATGGAAAGATAATTTCCGGGCCTTCCGCAGGTTTTCATCCAAAAAAACATAAACATGATGTTCCGGATCATTGATCAAACCAAAAGGACTCACCGAACCGGGTTTCACCCCCAAATATTTTTCCATCCGGATTTCTGAGGCAAAACTCAATTTTCCCTGACGGAGCTTTTGTTCTAATTCGCGCATAGCTAAATTACGGTCACAATGGAAAACAACCAGATAGTGCCGGTTTCCTTTATGATTCCGGAGAAAAAGATTTTTACAATGCGTACTGTCCAAATTTTTCCAATATTGCCGGGCAATTTCAATGGTCGGAGTTTCGGGATGTTCCAGATAATCGAATGCTATACCCAATTCGGCTAAGACTTCATATACTTTTTGTTGTCCGATCATACTCTTAACTCTTAAAATGACTTTATTTTCAGGATTTCTGAATTCCTTTTCCCCTATATTTCTTTCCCTGCCAGGTTTCTTTTTCGCGCAGCCGTTTTTCCAATTTAGCCACAAACTCATAATTTTTAACTCCCCATTTAGGTGCAAGCAGATATTCGGCAGGAGCTTGGTTTACAAAACGCTCGAGATAAACGTCCGGTCTGATCCGTTCTATCACATCCACCACAAAATCCAAATATTCTTCCAACGTATACAAACGGAAATGCCGTGGATCCTTCAGATATTCCACGGCCATGGGAGTATCGCGGATGATCTGCAACTGATGAAGCTTGAGCACATCGACCGGTAAATCGCACAAGCGTACAGCACCTTCCAGCATCGATTGACGGGTTTCGCCGGGAAGACCGAAAATCAGATGCACCCCGATGCGTATTCCCCGTTCTGCCGTCCACCGTATCGCTTTTTCCGCTTCTGCAAAGGTATGCCCCCGGTTAATCCGGCAAAGCACCTCATCCCTGGTCGATTCCACCCCGTATTCTATACAAACATAAACCCTGTGGGACAATTCCTGTATATAATCCAATATCTTCTCATCCACAGCGTCGGGGCGCGTGCCGATTACCAATCCTACAACATCACGGCACTGCAAGGCCTCCTCATATTTCAGCCGCAATTCATTCAAAGGAGCATACGTGTTGGTATAAGCCTGAAAATAGGCCAAATATTTCTGACCGGTATACTTCCGGGCAAAAAATGCCTTTCCCTCCTCGATCTGCCGGCTTACCGGCACTGTCGCCCGGCAATAGTCCGGATTGAAACTCCGATTGTTGCAGAAAGTACATCCCCCCCACCCTTTGAAACCATCCCGGTTGGGACAGGTAAAGCCCCCGTCTACGGAAAGCTTCTGCACCCGGTCCTGAAACAAAGTCTTAAAATAAGCGGGATAATCCTGATATCTTTTCCGCAAATCCGCCTCGTTCATCTTTCATCATTTTGAACGGCAAAAATAAAGATTATTTTTCTTCCTACAGAAACGACACCGGATTATCTTCATCTTCCAATTCATATCATGGGATAAAGGCTATACTTCTCCGCTCATCTCTTCTTTTCAACCGCCGGTACGGACTATAAAACGGTTCTCCGGTTCCCTGTCCAAGCAGCAAGAAAAACAGAGAGGAAGCAAACAATTCAAAGGTTTGAATTACAGTATATTATAAAAACAAGAATTTATTTTCAATATCTGAAAAAATTTATTTATTTTTGCAATCTGGACTATAGCAGGATAATACCGTCCAATAGCCTTGGATATCCATAAAATAGAAATACTTTTAATAACAATAATCTTTCCCCCCATTAAGGGGGGATTTTAATCAAAACAATAAAATATGAGCACCAAGTACGTTTACACATTCGGAGACGGAAAAGCTGAAGGTAAGGCAGACATGAGAAATCTGCTTGGCGGTAAAGGCGCCAATCTGGCAGAGATGAATCTTATCGGTCTGCCGGTACCTGCAGGTTTCACCATTACCACAGAAGTTTGTACCATTTACAACCAACAAGGTAAAGACGCTGTTGTCAAATTGATCGAAAACGACGTAAAAGCCGGAATTGCCCACATGGAAAAAATCATGAACGCTAAATTCGGCTCTAAAGGAGAAGCTTTCCCGTTGATGGTATCTGTACGCTCAGGCGCCCGCGTTTCCATGCCGGGAATGATGGACACCGTATTAAATCTGGGATTGAACGATGATGCCGTAAAATTACTGGCGGAAAAATCAGGCAATGCCCGTTTTGCATGGGATTCTTACCGTCGTTTCATCCAAATGTACGGTGATGTGGTCATGGGAGTTGCTGCTGCAAAAGGAGAGCACAACCCCTTCGAAGTTGAAATTGACAAACTGAAAGAAGCCAGAAATATCAAACAAGATACGGAATTTACAGTGGAAGACCTTCAGGTATTGGTTGAAAACTTCAAAAAAGTGGTGAAAGCCAAAACCGGTCATGACTTCCCTGTTTGCCCGTGGGAACAATTGTGGGGAGCCATCTGCGCCGTATTCGATTCCTGGATGACCGAGCGTGCAGTACTCTACCGCCAGTTGAACCAGATCCCCGAGGAATGGGGTACGGCTGTCAATGTGCAATCTATGGTATACGGCAATATGGGTAATAACTCAGCCACCGGAGTTGCCTTCAGCCGCGATGCAGCCACCGGAGAGGACATTTTCAACGGAGAATATCTGATTAACGCACAGGGAGAAGACGTTGTTGCCGGAATCCGCACACCTCAGGAAATCACCGTAGAAGGTTCACGTCGTTGGGCAAAACTGCAAGGCATTTCCGAAGAAGAACGCGCAGCCAAATATCCTTCACTGGAAGAGGCAATGCCCCAGGCTTATGCAGACCTGAATGCCGTACAGGAAAAACTGGAGGATCACTTCCACGATATGCAGGACATGGAATTCACCATTCAGGACGGCAAACTGTGGATGTTGCAAACCCGCAACGGGAAACGGACCGGAGCTGCCATGGTAAAAATGGCTGTCGACATGCTGAAGCAAGGAATGATCGATGAAAAAACCGCCCTGCTTCGCCAGGAGCCGGCCAAATTGGACGAACTGCTTCATCCTGTTTTCAATAAAGAAGCCTTAAAGAAAGCACATGTACTTACCAAAGGGTTGCCGGCATCTCCCGGAGCAGCCTGCGGCCGCGTCGTTTTCTTTGCCGATGAAGCTGAAGATTGGAAAAACAGAGGGGAAAAGGTTGTCTTAGTACGTCAGGAAACCTCTCCCGAAGACCTGCGCGGTATGAACGTTTCCGAAGGTATTCTGACCGCCCGCGGAGGAATGACCTCTCACGCAGCAGTCGTTGCCCGGGGTATGGGTAAATGCTGCGTATCCGGCGCCGGAGAAATTGTGGTGGATTATGCCAAACGCCATTTCAGTATAAACGGAACCATTATTAAAGAAGGTGACTGGATTTCATTGAACGGTTCCACCGGGGAAGTCTACCTGGGCAAGGTGGAAACCGAAGATGCCACCTTGGATGAAGACTTCAACGCAATCATGAACCTGGCAGAAAAATACACCCGCATGTATGTACGCACCAATGCCGATACCCCCAGGGATGCACGCAAAGCACGCGACTTCGGAGCCAAAGGGGTAGGGCTTTGCCGTACGGAACACATGTTCTTCGAAGGCCACCGCATCGACGCGATGCGCGAAATGATTCTTTCTGATACCGTTGAAGGACGCCGTGATGCACTGAACAAAATCCTGCCGATGCAGAGAGGCGATTTCGAAGGTATTCTGGAAGCAATGAACGGTCTGGGCGTTACCATCCGTCTACTTGACCCGCCTTTACACGAATTTACTCCCAACGAACCCGCTTCACAGCAATATATGGCTCAGAAGCTGGGTATTCCGGTGGAACGCATCAAAGAAAAAGTAGACGCTCTGCACGAATTCAATCCCATGCTGGGTCACCGTGGCTGCCGTCTCGGCGTTACCTATCCGGAAATCACCGAGATGCAGGCACGCGCTATCATCGAGGCAGCCTGCAACCTGAAACAAAGAGGCTTGGATCCTCGTCCGGAAATTATGGTTCCCCTGGTAGGTACCATAAAGGAATTGAAACAACAGGCTGAAATCATTCGCCGCGTTGCCGCACAGGTATTCGAAGAAAAGGGATGCAAAGTAGACTATAAGATCGGTACCATGATCGAAATTCCGCGTGCCGCCATTACAGCCGACCAGATCGCCGAAGTAGCCGAATTCTTCTCTTTCGGCACGAACGATTTGACGCAGATGACCTTCGGATATTCCCGCGATGATGCCGGCAAATTTTTACCGGAATACATCAAGAAAGGCATTCTGAAAACCGATCCGTTTGCCGTATTAGACCAGGAAGGCGTCGGTAGGTTGGTCGAAATGGGCGTAAAATTGGGACGCCGGACCAATCCGGACCTGAAAGTAGGTATTTGTGGCGAACACGGAGGAGAACCCTCTTCAGTTATATTCTGTGATGAAGTAGGCATGAACTACGTCAGCTGCTCCCCCTTCCGGGTACCCATCGCCCGCGTAGCTGCGGCGCAGGCTGCCATTATGCATGCCGGAAAGTAGTTTCTACTTCCATTTAGTTTTATGAGGCTGCATCGTAATTCAGATTTACGGCGCAGCCTCTTTCTTTTCCCCTTAATAAATATTAGCTTTCCTGTAAATCTAAAGCATAAGCAGGGAAAATGACAAAAAATATAACTATTTTTGTTTCACAACCAAACAAAACAAAAATCATGTCAGAATATATCGAACATCCCGAAAACGCACCGGAATATGAAGGGCTCAAAGTAAACAAAGGCATCCCCCAGCCCGAGGCGATGAACCCCAATATTGCAGCCCGTCTGAAAGGACTAAAACGCAAAGAATTAACTACCGATGATTATGTGGAAGGCATCCTTAAAGGAAATATCAATCTACTCAGCCAAGCGATCACGTTGGTCGAAAGCGCCAAACCGGAACATCAGGTGATCGCCCAGGAGGTGATCAATCGCTGTCTTCCCTCGTCAGGACGCTCGATACGCATCGGCATCACCGGAGTTCCCGGAGCCGGAAAAAGTACTTTTATCGAAAGTTTCGGTAAATATCTGACCCAGGAGGGGCATAAGATTGCTGTATTGGCCATCGATCCCAGTAGCGAACGTTCTAAAGGCAGTATACTCGGAGATAAAACACGTATGGAAGAATTATCCTGCGATCCCCATGCTTACATACGCCCTTCCCCTTCTGCCGGATCATTGGGCGGCGTGGCACGGAAAACCCGGGAAGCGATGATCTTGTGTGAAACGGCGGGATTCGACATTATCCTCATCGAAACCGTGGGGGTCGGGCAAAGCGAGACAGCGGTCCACTCCATGGTCGACTTTTTTCTGCTGGTGCAAATCGCTGGAGCCGGCGATGAGCTGCAAGGAATAAAACGGGGCATCATGGAAATGGCCGACAGCATCATCATCAACAAAGCAGATGGAAACAACATCCAACGTGCCGAACTGGCAAAAGCCCAATTACAAACCGCCTTGCACTTTTTCCCTCCCCACGAATCGGGAGTAATGCCCAAAGTTATGACTTGCTCGGCTTATGAACGCACGGGGATCGAAGATATCTGGAAACACATCCTGCACTACTGCAGCACGACCCAACAAAACGGTTATTTTGAATACCGACGGGCTGAGCAATCCAAGTACTGGATGTACGAAACGATCAACGAACAACTGCGGAACCGATTTTACCAAAGTCAAAAAGAAAACCTGAAAATGGCGGAAGCCCAGGTAATGAAAAACCAAATCAGCTCGTTTGCCGCTGCCTTCGATTTACTGGACCAATACTTTAAAGGCAGAAAACAATAACTTCCGACAAACAAAACCATGAGGGTGTCCGAAAAGTTTCGGGCGCCCTCTGCTTAATAGTTACGGGCAAGGAAGTACTGCTCCGTCCATAAAAATTTATTCAAATTCAGGAAAATCTCTTGTCAGGACCAATCCTTTTTTGATATCGATCCTGCCGCAATAGTGGGTTATCCCATTCGTAATAGCTACATAAGGTGCAGTCAAAACGATATTGTAGCGGAAGGCCTGATCGAATACCTGACGGCTCAACCCGACAGTGGGAGCTTTACATTCGACAAGCAGCCAGGGATGTCCCTTACGGTCGAATACAACCACATCGAATCTTTTACGCAAACCATACAGATCGATCTCCCGCTCGACAGCGAACAGGCCAATCGGATAATTCTTCACTTCCGTCAGGAAATGCACGACATGTTGACGCACCCATTCTTCCGGCGTCAAAACGACATATTTTTTCCGGACGATATCAAAAATCATCAGTACACCATTCCGTTTCTTTACCTTATACTCAAATGAAGGCAACGACAATTCCAACATAGCCAACTTATTTACTTTTCTCCGTTTACCATCAAAAGGCTGCTATCTCCATAACTCAAAAAACGGAAATCATGTGTCAAAGCATAATCATAAATTTTCCGCCAATCTTCACCGACGGCCGCAGCCACCAATAAAAGCAGGGTACTCCGGGGTTGATGGAAATTGGTAAACAAGGCATCGATCACCTTGAACCGATAACCAGGAACTATAATAATGGTGGTAGACGCTTTCAGCAGCTCCTGTTGTGTTTCTTCAAACCATGCCGCCAAGGCCGTCATAGCTTCTCCGAGCGTATAGTGGGCAGGTAAAGTGTAGGCTTCCCATTGTCCTAAAATAAAAAACTCTTCGATACCTTCGAGCCGCTTCACTCCCATCCAATAAAGACTTTCCAACGTACGTACCGAGGTGGTCCCCACGGCAAAAAGACCGGCACTTTTATTTTTCAGACAGTCGATCAATCGGCGTGAAATAACCAGATGTTCCGTATGCATCTCATGGCCTCCGATGACCGGTGCTTTAACGGGGCGAAATGTGCCGGCCCCCACATGTAAAGTCAACTCAGTAACCACGATCCCTTTTTCCCGAAGGTCAGACAAAAGAGCCTGTGTAAAATGCAATCCTGCTGTCGGAGCTGCAACCGATCCCTCTTCCCGGGAATAAACGGTCTGATAGCGGATTTCGTCCGACTTTTCCGACTCCCGGTTCAGATAAGGAGGAATCGGTATCCGACCACACCCTTCCAGCACTTCGCTAAAAGAAATGTCCCGGTCCCAACTGAAATGCACAACCACCCCGCCATTCCGGATCTCTCGTTTTTCTGCCTTCAATACGCAAACACCCTCACCATACGCAAAGGAACATTCCACCTCATTCTCTTTCCATTTCCTGAGATTTCCCACCATACAAATCCAATCGCAGGACCGGTGGGCGGCAAAATTCTGCGCGTAATCCACCGGATAAAAAGGTTCCAGACAAAACACTTCGATAATTGCTCCTGTGGGCTTTCTAAAAAATATCCGCGCATGGATGACTTTGGTATTATTAAAAACAAGGATTTGCCGGGGCTGAAGAATTTTCCTGACATCCTCAAAATGTTCTTCTTCCAAGTGTCCATCCCGGTATATCAACAATTTCGAAGCCTCCCGCCGGGCTAAGGGGAATTTGGCGATACGCTCATCCGGAAGGTCGTATGTATAATCTTCAATCCTGATATTTTTCAGCCTTTCAAGTACAACTTCAGTTTTCATTTTGTCGTTTGACGATTATATTCTAATTTTATTGCCCGAAGGCGCACAAAGATAGTGAAAGTTAAAAACAAATGATCACACAGAGGTCTCCGCATCAAACTATGAAAACAAAAAAAGAAATTGTAAACAATTGGCCGCCGCGCTACACCGGCAGAGCATTGAAAGACTTCACCCCATATATACGCTTACTAACTTCGAATATTACCTGGAGTTATTTTCTGAGCTCTGTATTTTAAAACGCACAAACAAAAATAAACATGAAAAATACAACTGACGGAAGATGCCTTATCTTCTTTTGCCTGACGGCTTTCCTGGTTCTCACTCCTGTTCTTTTTTCCTGCCGGGAAAAGAAACAATCCACTCCGGTGGGAAATACCCGTATCGAATTGAAAAAAAATAACCGGGATTTCGGAAATCTCACTGAAGGAGAAAAAGTGAGTCACACTTTCTATTTCAAAAACACCGGCAAAAACAATCTGATCATAAAAAAAATTGAAATCGGTTGCGGATGCACAACGGCAGATTACAGCAAAGCCCCTGTCCCCCCCGGCAAAGAAGGAAAAATAGAAATTACCTTCAACTCTGCAGGCAGATACGGCAAACAATACAAAGAAATCCGTATATTTGCAAACATTCCCGAAAAACAAATCACTCTGGGTTTTACGGCAAATGTCAAAGCAAAATAAAATAAAACAATAATCAATTAACAAAAAAAATTATGAACACTTTATTTATTGTATTACAACAACAAACAAGCAGTGGGCTGATGAGTTTCTTGCCTTTGATTCTGATCATCGTGGTTTTCTATTTCTTTATGATCCGTCCTCAGATGAAAAGACAGAAAGAATTAAAGAATTTCCGGGATACACTGAAAAAAGGCGACAAAATCGTTACAACCGGAGGTATCTACGGAAAGGTATCGGAAATCGGCGACTACTATATCATTATGGAAGTGGAAGGGCAGAACCGGCTGAAAATCGATAAGTCGGCCGTCATTAAAGACATGAGCGACGCAACTCCCGCAAAATAAACCATCACTGCCGGTTTGCAGTTTCAAGTTTCAGAGAGGTAAACAATTCCGGAAATCGGCCGGTTACCGAAACCTGAAATTACAAACCGGCAATATCGTTGTAAAAGATCAAAACCGACAGTCGGCTTTCCAGTATCATTCAACCTATCAATATTTTTCTATGTCTATCTTACAGGCTCTGACCCGCGAATTGAAAAAAATAAAAAAGATTCGTTTAAACAGGAATATCATTTCTTATTCGATTTGCGTTGTTATTGCTTCCATATTGTGGTTTTTAAACGTACTCAACAAAGAATACGCTACAGAATTAACCTATCCTATAAAATATACCAATTTCCCGGAAGGGAAATATCCGGTGATCAAACTCCCCTCTCAAATCCAGTTAGAAGTAAAAGCTAAAGGATTCGCTTTATTGGGACACCGGATAAAAACTTCTTTTTTACCGGTCACTTTCAATTTCAGCACTTATACCCATCATTTACAAAAAAAGAACGACCTCTACGAATATACCTTAAATACCAATGATATAAAAGACAAAATAGGCAACCAACTCAGTTCCGGTATCAAATTGCTGAATGTATATCCGGAAGAGATTGTCTTCCGGTTTGCAAATGCACGGCAAAAAAAGATTGCCGTCCATCCGTTATTGGACTATTCACTCAAACGGCAATACATATTGCACCGTATGATAACCATACCCGACAGTATATGGGTAACCGGTCCCTCTCCCGTGATCGATACGCTGCAATACATCACTACCCATCCCCTGCAAATCAAAAATGTAAATAAAAACCTGAAACGGAAACTCGAACTGATTCCTGTTCCGGAATGCACCTTTGCAGAAAAATCTGTAGAAGTACAGCTGGAAGTAGAACAGTTTACCGAATCCAGAAAAACCATTTCCATAACTGCACTGTCCGTGCCCGATTCCATGAACATCCGGCTATTCCCGCCTCAAGTGAACATCAGTTACGAAATTGGTCTAAGCCAATACGATAAAGTGTCCGATGACAATTTTGTCTTTTCGGTGCATTATCCCCAGAATTCGAACGTAACCCATCTGGAGGTAAAACCGTCCAAGATTCCGGATTTTATAAAAAACCTTTCCTATTCTCCCCAAAAGGTTGAATTTATTCTTGAAAAAAAATGAAAATAAGATATATCGGCTTAACCGGAGGCATCGGTTCAGGCAAAAGCACCGTAGCCCGCATACTGAGTTTACTAGGCTATCCGGTTTATATCGCGGATACGGAAGCCTCCCGCCTTATGAATACCCACCCACAGATCCGTAAAGACCTCATTGCCCATTTCGGAGAATTTGCCTACAGGCAAGACAGCCTGAACAAAGAAGCGATTGCCCGTATTGTTTTCAACAACCCGCAGGCCCTTGCTGCTTTAAATGCCATTGTACATCCGAGGGTGATGGAGCACTTTGAAAATTGGAGCAGACAACAAGACCGGCCTCTTCTTTTCTTTGAATCGGCCATCTTATTCGAGGCAGGTTTAAACCGGTATTTTGACCTGATCGTTTGTGTAACGGCACCCGAAGAGGTCCGTCTGCAAAGGGTAATGAAACGCGATCACAGCAAACGTGAACAGATTCTGCAAAGAATACGTAATCAAATGGAAGATGCTCAAAAATGCAAACAAGCAGACTTTGTAATTTATAACGATGAACATCATCCTTTAATCGAACAGATTCTTCATCTTACAGAAGAACTGGAACACAAAAAAGCAATAGAATAAACACATCAAAAATAAAATAGCTATGGCAAAATACGGAAAATGGATAGGAGCAGGACTCGGATTTGCACTGGGAGGTCCTTTGGGAGCCCTGCTGGGCTTATTCGTGGGATCGGCAATCGATAACATACAAGTTATCAGTTCTGACAATGCCACTCCTTACGCAGATCCTGCCTCTCCGCATACCGGAGGAAGAGGGGATTTCATGTTCAGCCTCACTGTACTGGCTACGGCAGTCATGAAAGCCGACGGCCGCATCATGCGTTCAGAACTAGATTATGTCAAAGAATTTCTGAAACATAATTTTGGAGTCGAAGCCACTCAGGAAGCGATGAAAATGATAAAAGAGCTGAGCTTAAGGGAAATCCCCCTGCCGGAAGTTTGCCGGCAAATCCGTTATAACATGGATGTTCCTTCTAAAACCCAGCTACTCTACTTCCTGTTCGGAATAGCCAAAGCCGACGGACAAGTCAGCGAGGCTGAAGCCCGGTTGATCGAAAATATTTCGGACATGCTGGGAATCGACAAGACGACATTCCGGTCCGTAAAATCCATGTACTATGACGACCTGGAATCAGCTTATCAGATATTAGGCATCTCAGCCTCAGCTTCCGATGAAGAAATCAAAAAAGCCTACCGTAAAATGGCCATGGAAAATCATCCCGACAAGGTGGGCCATCTCGGTGAAGATATCCGGAAAGCCGCCGAAGAAAAATTCACACAGATCAATGTGGCCTATGAAAAAATCAAAAAACAAAGAGGAATGAACTGAAAAGAACTGCACAGTACCTGCAAGGCCCCAATGCCGCATACTTTACAAATGACAACCGTTAAATATTATACTTCGGGACCCTTTTAAATTTGAATTTATTAGACTAGCTTTGCAGCTCATTTTGTAAAACTTCAAATAACAAACTATGTTAAAGGAAATTTTATCTATTTCAGGGAGACCAGGCCTGCAAAAAATGATCAGTAATTCTTCAAATGCCATCATTGTCGAATCGCTAATAGACGGGAAACGCTTTCCCGCTTATTCAAACTCAAAAATTATTGCACTGGAAGATATCTCCATATATACAGAGACGGAGGATATGCCTTTAAAAGAAGTATTCAAGCGCATGTATACCAAAGAAAACGGTCAGACCGCTTTGAGCCACAAAGAGTCCAATGAAAAGATCGTCGGCTATTTCAACGAAATCGTTCCTGAATACGACAAGGACAGAGTATATATCTCCGATATGAAAAAAATCATTCAGTGGTATAATTTATTGATCGAAAAGGGAATCCTCAAATTTGACGAAAAATAATACCGTAGCCGTATACGGAAAATAATTTTCCGTATATGGCATACGATACCTCCTGCTGCAATTTCATGTTTCAGTTCAAGCAATTTTCCATTCAACAGGATAAGACTCCGATGAAAGTCGGAACGGACGGAGTACTTTTGGGAGCCTGGGCAGATGTGGAGAAGGCGACCCGAATTCTGGACATCGGTACGGGTACGGGACTCATTGCTTTGATGAGTGCCCAGCAAAATGCCGGTGCACATATAGATGCACTCGAAATAGATCCGGACGCCATCCGGCAGGCGAGGGAAAATGTGGCGGCAAGTCCCTGGGCCGACCGCATAAATATAATACCCATCAGTTTACAACAATACACTTCTCCTGCACTTTACGATTGTATCGTCTGTAACCCTCCTTATTTCACACGCTCTACCAAAACACCAAACCCCGGACGGACCCTGGCCCGACACAACGATACTCTTCCCCACCGGGAACTCATTGAACACTCGAAACGTTTGCTCAGTTCCAATGGAAGTTTCCAAATCATACTCCCCGTACCTGAAGCCATCCAACTGACGGAATACGCCAAAGCTTTCCGACTTTATCCGGTCCGCCTGACCAAAGTACTTCCCAATCCCGGAAAACCTCCTAAGCGCTATCTGATAAAATTCTCAGCCATTCCACAAGGATATACTGAAGATGAATTGATTATCGAATACGAAAGGCATCATTACAGCCCCGAATATATCCGGCTAACCCAAAATTTCTATTTAAATCTCAGCTAAAACTTTCATATTTATTAAGGAAAAACATCTTTTGACAAGAAACTAAATTAAATTTTTAACCATCTATTAACTCAAACCTGTAGAAATCAGATCTATTTTTGTGATGTCGAACAAAGAGTAAAAGACACATTTTTTTCATAAGTTTGTATGTTTAGGTTAGTAGTTAGTAATTAATAAGGGATCGGGACGCCGA
This sequence comes from uncultured Odoribacter sp., assembly GCA_964564205.1. Taxonomy (GTDB): domain Bacteria; phylum Bacteroidota; class Bacteroidia; order Bacteroidales; family Marinifilaceae; genus Odoribacter. The sequence continues at coordinate 23,666 of CAZMAE010000160.1, forward strand.
TCTCTTATTTTTTTATTACCTTTAGGCGACAAATTAATATTTAAATCACAACAATAAAAAAGAAAATGAAAAAAGAAGTTGCTTTAGGGATAGACATAGGAGGCACCAACACCGCATTCGGCCTCATCGACAGAGCAGGAAACTACATCGCCGAAGGAAATATAGCAACCGACAAACATGAAGATATTAACGATTATCTGAAAGAACTTCACATGGAGATCGAAAACATTTTGGATACGGTCCGGAATGAAGTTGAACTTGTCGGTATAGGCATAGGAGCTCCTTGTGGCAATTACCTGCAGGGAACCATTGAATATGCTTCAAACTTAAGGTGGCCGGGAGTTATTCCGTTTTGCGATCTGCTCCGGGAATATTACCCGACCATTCCGGTATGCCTCACCAACGACGCCAATGCAGCCACTATCGGAGAAATGATATACGGAGGGGCCAAAGGAATGAAAGATTTTGTCATGATCACGTTAGGGACGGGCGTAGGAAGCGGTTTTGTATCCAACGGACAGTTGATTTACGGACACGACGGATTTGCCGGTGAATTCGGACATATCATCGTTTCTCCCAACGGACGTCAATGTGGTTGTGGACGCAACGGCTGTCTGGAGACCTATGTTTCAGCAACCGGCGTAAAGCGTACAGCTTACAAAATGATGGCAAAATACAACTATCCGAGCGAATTGCGTGCCATCCCTTTCAACGAGATGACCTCCAAAACGATTTGTGAAGCCGCCCTTAAAGGGGACATGATTGCGATCAATACTTTTAAATACACCGCCAAAATGTTGGGAGAAGCATTGGCCAATATTGTAGCTATCACTAGTCCTGAAGCGATATTCCTGATGGGAGGTCTGACAAAAGCCGGCGATTTGCTGTTCGTTCCGACGAAAGAACACATGGAAATGAATATGCTTAAAATGTTCAGCAACAAGGTTAAGTTACTACCTTCCCAATTAACTAAAAATGTCGCTATCTACGGTGCAGCAGCTCTGATCTGGAACGAACTGGACAAAAAATAAAATCCATAAAAAGGTTGTGTCTCAAGGCACAACCTTATTTTTATAGCATCAGAAACAGGATATCCCTATCACATATCATGAAACCCTATCTATTCCTTCTTATTTCCCTTATTGCTCTAGGATGTCAGCAAAAAGAATCCGATTTAAAAATCACAGAATATGTCAATCCGTTTATCGGCACGGCAGAACACGGTCATTGCTTTCCAGGAGCCACATTTCCTTTCGGAGGTATTCAACTTAGTCCGGACAATCCCCGTTCAGGCTGGGACTGGTGTTCCGGCTATCATTATTCGGACAGCATCATATCTTCTTTTTCTCTGACACATCTAAGCGGAACAGGAATCGGTGATTTACAGGATATCCGTTTTCTTCCGGTTACCACCCGCCCCGATTCTTCCCAGTCTCCCCGGGAATATGTCACCGATAACTATGCTTTCTTTTCACATGACAACGAAGAGGCCGAACCCGGATACTACAGCGTACTGTTGGACAACGGAATAAAAACAGAGCTCTCTGTCACCAGAAGATGCGGCATCCAGTACTATCAATATCCCCATGAAGGTTCACATGCGCTGATCATCGATCTGACAACTGCCCAGAATTGGGACAACACGGTAGAAACCAGTATCCGTAAAGTCAATAACCGCATGATTGAAGGTTACCGGAAATCCCGTGGCTGGGCCAGGGATCAACGGGTTTATTTTGTTATCGAATTTTCCCGGGACTGCAAAATCATGGCCGGAAAAAATAAATTCCAGCCCCTGGAAAACGGACAGAAAATCAGTGGCCCCGAATGTTATCTCTGGGTGGATTTCGGAGACAAAACCAATAAAATATTAGCCAAAGCAAGCATTTCCTCGGCAAATACCGAAGGGGCGCTTGCCAATCTGAGAAAAGAACTTTCACACTGGAGCTTCGATAAAGTAAAAAAAGATGCCAAGCTAGCCTGGAAACGTGAATTACAAAAAATCAAAGTCGAAGGTAAAAATGAGGAACAGTTAGCCGTTTTTTACACCGCATTATATCATGCCTTCAATGCACCTTACACTTTCTCGGATGTCAACGGCAACTACAAGGGACCCGACGGGGAAATACACAGTGTTCACCAACATGTACAATATACGGTATTTTCCTTATGGGATACTTACCGGGCAGCCCATCCCCTGTTCACAATCACCCAAAAAAAACGGGTTCTGGATATGATCAACTCCATGCTCAAACATTATGATGCCTATGGTCTATTACCGGTGTGGGAACTAGCCGGCAATGAAACCAATTGCATGATCGGCAATCATTCCATACCGGTCATCGTGGAAGCCTGGATGAAAGGGATCCGCAATTTCGATGTAGAAAAAGCATACGAAGCGATGAAAAAAACGGTATTATGTGACAAAGCCGGCATGAAAGCATTCAGGACCTACCGCTATATACCCTATGAATTGGAAAATGAATCCGTATCGAAAACTCTGGAATACGCTTACGATGACTGGTGTATCGCACAGCTGGCCAAAGCACTGGGCAAGGAGGACGACTATCTTTATTTTCTGGAATCCTCCCGCAACTATACCAATCTGTTCGATCCGGCAACCGGTTTTATGCGGGGAAAATCCGTTCAGGGAACATGGAAAACTCCCTTCTCCCCCCTGTATTCCAAACACCGGGACGATGAATATACAGAAGGGAATGCCTGGCAATATTCCTGGCTGGTGCAACAGGATATAGAAGGCCTGATAACCCTGCACGGAGGCAAGGAAGCCTTTGCAGCCAAACTCGACAGTCTTTTCTCGATTGAGGCCACTCTGGAGGGCGAAGATGCTTCCCCCGACATCAGCGGATTCATCGGACAGTATGCGCATGGCAACGAACCTTCGCATCACATCGCTTATTTGTTCAACTATGTGGATCAACCCCATAAGACTCAGTTTTATGTCAATAAAATTCTGACGGAACTCTACCACAATGCTCCGGATGGACTATGCGGCAACGAGGATTGCGGTCAAATGTCCGCCTGGTATGTTTTTTCCGCAATGGGATTCTATCCTGTCAATCCGGTCGAAGGGAAATACCAGCTGGCTGCCCCGCTGTTCAATAAAATCACGCTTAAAACCGGACCGGAGAAAAAGTTCACCATCACGGCCAACAAAGAGTCGGATCAATACATTTATGTCAAGGAAGTATTGTTAAACGGGAAAAAGCTCGACAGGACCTGGATTACTCACGACGAACTGATCAACGGCGGGGAACTTGAGTTTATATTAACCGATAAAATATAAGTCACGAGGCAGATGGGGAATGCAAAACAGCAATTCCCCACAATATTTGTTATCTTTGTGTTGTGGTAAAATAAACGTGAATGAAAAATATCGGCATTATTCTGGCAGGTGGCACAGGCTTGAGAATGGGAAGTTCCATACCCAAACAGTTTTTATTGCTGGAAGGGAAGACAGTTCTGGATCATAGCCTAAGCACTTTTCAACAGCATAGCGCTATTGATGAAATATACATTGTCACCCATCCAGGCTTTATCTCGCAAACCGAGGAACTTTTGCAAACAGGCCGCTATCCGAAAGTCACCCGCCTCCTTACCGGAGGAAAAGAACGCTATCATTCCACCTTATCAGCCCTTCAGGCTTGTCCCCGGGAAGAATGCAAGCTCGTCATTCACGATGCCGTACGTCCTCTCGTAACCGCACGAATGATTACCGATTGTATACAGGCGTTGAATGAAACTGCAGCATGTACGACCGCCATCCCTACCACCGACACCATTTTAGTCAGTGATGATAACCGTTGTTACCTTCAGTCGGTGCCTGCCAGGAAGTTTCTCTTCAATGTACAAACCCCGCAGGCTTTTTTAAAATCTTTTCTGGAAAAGGCCTATCAAAAAGCCATGGCCGATCCTGCATTTTGTCCTACAGACGATTGCAGTGTAATCAACCGGTATTTTCCAGAACTCAAAATCAAACTCATAGAAGGACATTCTACTAATTTGAAAATCACCTATCCGGAAGATCTGATAACAGCCGAAAAAATACTGAAAAATAATCTTAAGGACCGATGAAAATATCCCTATGTATATTGTTTCTGGGATTTCTTGCCTATCCGCTTTTCTCTCAGCAAACGGCCCGCTATAAAACCTCATTGTCCGGACAAGTGAGCACCGAACATACCCTGCCTTTCTGGGCAACGAGCAATCGTTATGGAATAGTCCCCGACAGCCGCGGAAGCTTGTTACAGGCAGGCATTTTTTCGGATTACAAGCCATTAAAATCCATTCAATGGGCATTTGGTGTATCGGGAGCAGGGTATTTGACCCAAGAAAAGAATAAAATTATTCTGGACGAATTATACCTGAGCATCAAATGGAAAAAACTCAGCCTCGATCTGGGACTGAAACATCCGGAAGAAGAATACGGCGGACTTTCCTCACAAAACGGAAATATTGCTTTCTCCGGCAATAGCCGTTCTCAACCGGGCTATCTGCTGAAATCGGAATATATACCGCTGCCTCTGTCTAAAAACATCCTGGCGATTCGGTTCGAACTGGGAGATTACACGCTGATCGACAATCGCTATGTCGACAAACCCAGGCTGCACCACAAATCTTTATACCTACGGATCAGTCCCTCGCAGCGGCTCGACATCCAAGTGGGCCTCGAACATTGGGTACAATGGGCGGGAACGTCCCCCCTCTACGGCAAACAACCTGATTCCTTCCGGGATTATCTCAAAATTTTCAGTGCCCAATCCGGAGGAGAGGATGCCACCCTTAGCGATAACCTGAACGCTCTGGGAAACCATATAGGACGGGAACATCTCCGCATAGACTACAAAGCCAAACGCTACACCTTATCCTTCTACCACGATATTCCTTATGAGGACGGTTCCGGCACCCGTTTTGCCAATTTTCCGGATGGCACTTGGGGAATTTGCCTGCAAGCACAGGACAATATCCAATGGATCAATGGTATAATGTATGAATTCATTTATACGAAAAAGCAGTCTGGATCCCGCCACGACCGTCCTGCCACGGCAGAGGAAATAGCAAGTCAGGATCCCCATTCCCACACTTACGGCAAAGTGGTTATCGGCGGCAATGACAATTATTTTAACAACGGGGAATACAGAAGCGGCTGGACCTATTATGGACGCACTGTGGGAACTCCTTTTATCACCCCAAAGGTCAGCAATGAAGAAGGCGTCACTTTGGGTGTCTATAACAACCGCATAACAGCCCACTATTTAGGGATTAAAGGGTATATCGCTAAAAAATTACCCTATCTGCTCCGATTATCCTACTCTTTCAACTATGGTACCTACAGTCAGCCTTTGAAAAAAAGGCCGGAACAATTCTCTTTCGGTCTGGAAACCGCCCTACTTCGTAAAGCTGATTTTCCGTTGCATCTCGATCTGGGCTTATACGGGGATTATGGTAAACTTTTCAGCAATAATTTCGGAATATCACTAAAAATCAGCAGAAATGGTACGTTCTAGCCAGAAACAAATCCGTCATATTCTTATCCGGACTCCCAATTACATTGGGGATACCATCAACATTACCCCCTGTCTGCAACTGGTGAAACAAGAATATCCTGAAGCAAAGATTACAATCGTATGCCCCGATCTCGTAGCCGATGTATTCAAATATGACAACCGCATCACCCAGTGCATCATTTTTCCTCTTTCCCGCCGGAAAAAATGGTCTACCTACTGGTATATCCTGAAATCGGTCCGGACATTAAAAGCGGATCTGAGTATCAATTTCATCAATACTTTTATTTCCGCTCTACTGTTCAAACTTGCCGGCGTGAAATACAATATCGGTTATAATCACGAAGGACGCGGTTTTTTACTCGACTTTAAACCCAAGTTAAACCGCAACAAACATTACATCAACCGGTATGCCGGTTTATTCAATGAGTTTATCGGCCACAAATACACCTACCTGCCGGATTTGTATCTCCCTGTCAGCGGAATAAAAACATTCCACTTCCCCAACACCGGAAAAACGATAGGCTTTTATCCCGGAGGCCTCAACAAAAGCCCCCGGAATTACCCGCCGGAATACGCCATACAACTGATACATCTGTTGCAGCAGCAGCATTTTAACGTTGTACTCATCGGCGACCAAAATGACAACCGGCAACAACAAGAATACTTCAACCGGACAGCCAAAGACGGCAATATTGTCAATCTAACGGGGCAGACCAGCGTTGAGGACCTGTTCAACACCATTTCCGAAGTGGACCTGTTGATCACTATCGATTCTGCAGCCATGCATGCCGCTGCAGCTTTAAAAACTCCGTTTATTGCTTTGATGGGACTATCCACCAGTCCCACCTCCACCATCGTCCCCAAAGTTGACTTCGGCACAATACTGAAAATTGAAAATCACATGATCCGGGAAGAGGATTTTATAAAAAACATTACGCCCGAAACGATACTTCAGCAAGTGATGCAACGGCTCGGCTATCCCATTTAAACCGAAGCCATTCCGGTCTTCTGCAATTGATAAAAAGCGTCGTTGTAAAAATACGCCATGGCCAGGAAGAGAATAACCAAAGGGGAGGAATCGACCAAAATAATCAACACAGACGTACAGTTCCCTACACACAGCGCAATGATGCCCGCCAAAGTCAGGCATACGCATTTTTTTTGACGCCACATCCGGATGACAGGGGCAAAAAAGAAATAGAACAAATACAACACGCCCCCTATTCCCAATCTTTGCCAAAACTCCAAAAATGAATTGTGTGCATTCCTGACGACGACATCGATATAAGGCGAATTCTCGTACCACTCCTCCGTCATCGCTTTTTCATACACCCCCAGTCCGAACCAGACAAACTGATGAAAATGCTGCATATTTTCCTTGATGATACCCGCACGGGAGCTGATGGTTGCACCGGCAAATTCCCCCCGCTGCACACTTTCAATTTCCCGTTTCATCTCTTCGATCCGGTCCACGTAAGCGCGAGGCAGAAAGGCCCATGTCCCGAACAACAGCAAGACAAAAACGATCAAAAAAACCCAAGGGCCCCAGGAAGAGATTGCACGCAGATAAGCAACGGACAAAACAACGCCCCCTACGACAAGGGAAAGAATAGCTCCTTTCGTCACTGTAAAAGATAAAAAGAGCACGGAGCAAACAAAGATAAATACGCAGCCGGCAACAAATCGCCCGGAATCTCTTGTCCGGATTTGCTTCAAAATAAAAAAATAGCTTATCAACGCTGCTATAACCAGGTAGGCCGCCTGAGGTTCCAGATAAACGAATCCCCCCAGAAAAGCCATGTTCTCACCAAACCTTCCGGCATACAAGGAATCCAAGGCGATGAACGGATGAGTGAACAGGGTCAGTCCGGTAATATAAAACAATTTCACAAAATTCAGCAGCAATATTCCCCAGCAAAGGGCTGAAAGCGCCTTCTTCAACAGAGCCGGCGTAACAAAATCCCGAACAGACAAAACATAAAGAGGAATCATGAAAAAATAGAGCAGCAACAACTCCGCACTACCCCAAGAAGGGCGATAAGCGGCATAGGAAGCGCAACCGAGAGTGCAAAAATAATGAATCACCAAATAAACACATCCTCCCAAAGGAAGCAGGATATACTTCCATTCTTTGCGGAGATGATCCAGAAACCCGCGGCAATCCATTTTCACATTAATCAGAAAGGCGAGGAGCAGAAAAATATAAAATACAGTATTATACAAGATATTAATACTCCCCAACAGAAAAGCGACAGCGACGAACATCCGGGCTGGTAGACTGCGACTCATCATATTAGTTTATTCGGTAAAAACGCTCAAAGATAATTATTCTAAATGATTTTATTACTTTTGTTTCCCGATAATCATTGGAACCGCTTTATGAAAATAGGATTTGATGCCAAACGTCTTTTCAA
>CAZMAE010000161.1:0-1812 GCA_964564205.1 uncultured Odoribacter sp.
ATTTGTTTATGCAACTTTACCTTAAAACTACACAAACAGATTAGATATGAAGATTCTATTGGTAAATTGTGTCTATGGCATCGGAAGCACCGGTAAAATACTAAAAGACTTGTATAATGGTCTTTCAGCACTTGGGCACTCTGTATTCATAGCCTACGGACGGGGAAAAACATATCAGGATTCTCATATCATACGTCTTGCCAATCCATTTATACTCTTATTGCAATCTTTTGCATCAAAGATAAGCGGTAGATCTTATGAATGTTCACCGTTTTCAACATATAAACTAAAGCGACTCGTTAAGAAGCTCAACCCCGATGTGGTTAATTTACATTGTGCTAATGCCAATACGATTAATTTAGCTGCGACAATAGAATTTCTAAAAAAAGCAGGAATTCCTACGGTTATTACGTCCCATTCCGAATTCTATCATACAGGAGGATGTGGCTATGCTCTTTCATGTGACAAGTGGCTTTCCGGGTGTGATGAATGTCCGCAATTCCATACACCCGATTCGAATTTACCAAAATCTTTCTTTTTTGATTGTACTCGCAGGGAATGGAATTTACTTTCAGCTGCATATACGGGGTTTGAGAGATTATGTCTTACGGGAGTTTCATCGTGGCTCACCCAACGTATGTCGAAGTCTCCATTCTATAAGAACAACATGATATTTCCTGTATATAATGGTTTAGACACGGATATTTTTAAATACAGAGAGCCGAGTTTGCGCAGGGCGGAGTTGAATTTGTCCGATAATAAAGTTATTGTACATGTTACCCCAAACTTCTATTCGCCCATTAAAGGCGGTAAATATGTACTGGAATTGGCTGACAAATTTCTAACAAAGCATCCTGACTACAGATTCATAATTATTGGATATAACGGGGATACAACCGATTGTTGCGAAAACATAATTCCAATAGCCCATACTCAAAATCAACAGGAACTGGCTGAATACTATTCCTTGGCGGATGTATGCCTATTAACCAGTGAACGAGAAACCTTCTCAATGGTAACTGCCGAATCGTTATGTTGCGGGACTCCAATCGTAGGTTTCAAGGCAGGAGGACCGGAATCAATAGCGATATCGGAGTATTCTGAATTTTGCGATTTCGGAGACACGGACGCTTTAGAAGTTTTAATTACCCGGTTTGCTGAAACTGTATTTAATAAATCCGAAATTTCAAAACAAGCATCGGCTATCTTCTCAAAAGAGAGGATGACGACCAATTATATGGATGTATATTGCAAATTGATAAACAATAAATAATTATGTCAATCTTCAAAGACAAGACCCTCCTGATTACGGGGGGCACGGGATCGTTCGGCAATGCCGTGTTAAGGCGGTTTCTCGGGTCGGATATTAAGGAGATCCGGATTTTCAGCCGCGATGAGAAGAAGCAGGATGATATGCGGCACAAGCTGCAGAATCCTAAAGTAAAGTATTACATCGGCAATGTGCGCAACAAGGAGTCGGTTGACATCGCCATGCGCGGTGTCGATTATGTCTTCTCCGCCGCTGCGCTGAAGCAGGTGCCCTCGTGCGAGTTCTTCCCGATGGAGGCTACGCGCACCAATGTGGAGGGCACGAACAACGTATTGCTCTCCGCAATCGAACACGGTGTTAAGAACGTCGTCGTTCTCTCGACCGACAAGGCCGCCTATCCGATCAACGCTATGGGTATCTCAAAGGCTCTGATGGAGAAGATCGCCATTGCCAAAGGCCGCGAGCTCGGCGAGGGTGCGGCTACCACAATCTGCTGCACACGCTACGGCAATGTGATGGCCTCGCGCGGCTCGGTAATTCCG
>CAZMAE010000162.1:0-3967 GCA_964564205.1 uncultured Odoribacter sp.
TCCAGGCCATTGATCTCGACGGGAAGAGCCGGGAACTTCGGTTTTATCTGCGGGTGTCCGGACAGCAGATAAAGCTTAGGGATTCCGTCTATGCCGTTAATCTGCCTTTGCGGCTTCCTGCCGGAGTCCTTTTGGAGGCCAGTCCGAAGGACGGGGGAATAGAAGTGACCTGGAATCCTTATCCGGCAGAGGATGTTTATTATAAGGTGGAAATTTTCTCCCGGGATATGGATCTGAAGAAGCCCTTTTTCGTCAGCCGTATTCAACCTGCCGGGACCGGAAAATTGACCGTGAAAGTGACGACTGCCGGTGAATTGAATAGAATTGATCAGCTTCAAAACGGGGAGGTTTATACGGTGCGTCTGACGGCTTTGCTGTATGAACCCGGCATTGATCCTTTGAATGACCGGTATAGTTATGCTAATGTGCAGTCTGTCGCTTATTTTACCAAGAGTTGGCTGATGGAATGAGAATCCCGGCTTTGCCTGTGTGTTTTCCTGCCGTTATGTTAAAAAGAAGGTAGTGAGAGTCTGTGCCAAAGCCTGCGGTTGTTCAGAGTGAATGCAGTGGTGAGCTGCAGCAAGGGAAGCGAACTGTGCAAGAGGAAAAAGAAGGCGTATGTCCGGTTCATCGGCTGCCGACAGGTAATGGGATAACTCTCCTCTGATGAATAACAGGGGATGCGGATAGGGGGAAAGTCGGACCGGAGGATTCCATGCCATTAGTCCGGCAAGATGATTCTGTATGGCGTTGATGTTTATTTTCCATTCGAAATGCCCTTCCTTTTTCCGGATGTTCTTGAATAGAATCTGGCATAATTCCTCTTGCCTTATTTCTTTTCGGATGGCCTGATGTACTTCAGCTGCGGAGTTGCATCCTGCGAAGGAAAATTTGCGGGCGAATTCCATCAGAGTCCGGTGGAGTTGGTGATGATCCGGCGGATAGTTTTTGGGTGCGATATCGATGATGGCTGCCTTATCGGCGATTTCCGGTTCTTGAAGTAATAATAGCATCAGTGTCTTCCCTCCCATGGAATGACCTGCAATATAAGGTCTCCGGGGCAATCGGAGGCGTTGAATGAAGGTGAGGATATCCTGTGTCAGGTTTTCGTAACGGTGTTCGGAGGAGTGGGGAGAGTTGCCGTGATTCCTTAGGTCGGGGAGGATCACATGGAATTTTTCCGATAAGATGCCGGCGACAGGCAACCAATTTTCGGAGGCTCCCCACAATCCGTGGAGAATGATCAGGGGAGGACGGTCAGGATTTCCTTTTTCTCTGTAAAATAATGGCATTGGTTTTGTCATTGCATTTTTTTCATGTCGTTTGATGGAGACTTGGGGTAAAGATATAAAGAAAGAGGGTGTCAGAAAAAAATATTCGGCACCCTCTTTGTTGCATTGGAGGTTGGAATCAAATCTCCGATTCTGCAAGAGAATCTTTTGATTTCGGAATCACCTCTTTTATTTTCTCCCGAAAGGCTTAGTCTTTCAGTTTCGCTTTCAGGAACTCCCGGTTCAGGCGGGCAATATGTGCGATGGAAATGCTTTTGGGGCATTCCATTTCACAGGCACCAGTGTTTGTACAGTTGCCGAAGCCCAGCTCGTCCATTTTAGCTACCATGGCTTTGGCGCGTCGCGCTGCTTCGATTTTTCCCTGAGGCAACAGGGCCAGCTGCGATACTTTGGCGGCTACGAACAACATGGCTGAGGAGTTCTTACAGGTTGCCGCACAGGCGCCGCAGCCAATACATGCGGCAGCATCCATGGCTTCTTCGGCTTTGTCGTTGGCAATGGGAATGGCATTGGCATCGGGTACGCCACCGGTATTCACGGATATGTATCCTCCTGCCTGCATGATCTTATCGTATGCCTTGCGATCGACTATCAGATCCTTGATTACCGGAAAAGCTCCGCATCGCCACGGTTCGATGGTAATGGTAGCTCCGTCCTGGAAGCGGCGCATGTGTAGCTGACAAGTGGTTACGTCGTCGTCTGGACCATGTGCCCGTCCGTCTATAAATAAACTGCAGGTTCCGCAGATTCCTTCGCGGCAATCGTGGTCGAAAGCTACCGGTTCTTCGTTTTGCTCTACCAGTTGTTCGTTCAGAATATCCAGCATTTCCAGAAAAGAGGTGCCGGTGGAGATATTGTGGACTTTGTAAGTCTTAAACTCGCCTTTGGATTTAGCGTCTTTTTGCCGCCAGATCTTCAGTGTCAGTTCTTTTAATATTTTGTCTGCCATAACTTTTACGATTTGCTAATGTGCTCTGTCACCGGAAGCCCGGGGATGCAGGATTTTGCATCGGTGTGGCTGGTGTGGGAGTACATTATTTCATTATTATTTATAAGAACGTTGAGTAAGTTGAATGTTTTCGAACACCAGCTCTTCTTTATGGAATTCGGGCGCTTTCTCATCTCCCTGATATTCCCATACGGAAACATATTTGTAGTGTTCGTCGTCTCGTTTGGCTTCTCCTTCCGAAGTCATGGATTCGATGCGCAGGTGGCCTCCGCAGGATTCATTCCGGTTGAGGGCGTCATGCGCCATCAGGTCTGCAAGTTCGATGAAATCGGCGACACGGGCTGCCTTTTCCAATTCGTTGTTCATTGCAGTGAATTCTCCGGTGACACGCAGGTCTGCATAAAATTCTTTTTTCAGGTCTGCAATCAGCTGGATGGCTTTTTTCAGGCCGGCAGCTTCACGGGCCATGCCAATGTATTCCCACATGATGTGTCCCAGTTGTTTGTGGAAGTGATCGGGGGATTTTGTCCCTTTGATGTCATAGAGGCGGCGCAGACGGTCGGTGACGTGTTTTTCAGCTTCGTCAAATTCTTTGGTGTTAACATTGATCTTCGGAGTCTGAATCTCTTTAGCCAGATAGTCTCCGATGGTATAAGGCAGGATAAAATATCCGTCGGCCAGTCCCTGCATCAGGGCTGAAGCCCCCAGACGGTTGGCGCCGTGGTCGGAGAAGTTGCATTCGCCGATGGCATACAGACCGGGAATGGTTGTCATCAGGTTGTAATCTACCCAAAGTCCACCCATAGAATAGTGGATTGCCGGATAAATCATCATCGGATTGTGATAGGGATCTACCGCGGTTATTTTTTCGTACATCTGGAACAAGTTGCCATAACGTTTTTCGATGGTTTCCTGTCCCAATTGCTGGATGGCATATTTGAAATCCAGGAATACGGCCTTGCCGGTGTTGTTCACTCCGTATCCGGCGTCGCATCTTTCTTTGGCTGCACGCGAAGCTACGTCACGCGGCACCAGGTTCCCGAATGCCGGATACCGGCGTTCGAGATAGAAATCGCGGTCTTCGTCCGGGATATCGTTCGGATTTAAAGTGCCGGCTTGCAATGCTTTGGCATCTTCGATTTTCTTGGGTACCCATACTCGTCCGTCATTTCGCAGAGATTCGGACATCAGGGTCAGCTTGCTCTGCTGATCACCGTGTACCGGAATACAGGTCGGGTGGATCTGTACGAAACAAGGATTTCCGAACATGGCGCCTCTTTTGTAGGCTTGCCAGGCTGCGCTGCCGTTGCAACCCATGGCATTCGTCGACAGGAAGAATACATTACCGTAGCCTCCGGTTGCCAAGACAACTGCATGGGCTCCGAAACGTTCAATCTTGCCGGTTACCAGATCCCGTGCAATCACACCGCGGGCTTTGCCGTCCACAACAACGATGTCCAGCACTTCGTGGCGGTTGAACATTTTTACCTTTCCGGCTTCGATCTGGCGGTTCAGGGCGCTGTAGGCTCCTAACAACAGCTGCTGGCCAGTCTGGCCCCGGCGAGGCGACCGCATAGGACTGAATGCCTGGTACGTCGGCTCCAACCGCGAACTGCCGATGCTGACGACCGATTACGGCGAGGCGGCCGACTTCGAGAACCGCCAGCGGGAGCATACCTTCCGCAGCGTGCTCACGTGGGATCATATCCGAAGCGACTGGAAATTG
>CAZMAE010000163.1:0-2962 GCA_964564205.1 uncultured Odoribacter sp.
GACTCGAACCCGCGACCCCAGGCGTGACAGGCCTGTATTCTAACCAGCTGAACTACCGCACCATTTTCAGAACTACGAAAATCAACTCCGTTGATTTCGGATGCAAATGTACTGCTTTATTTTAATTATCCAAATAAAATCTGGAAAATTATTCTAACCCGCATCCTGACAACAATGAGCCTGCCATTTTCCACTTATCACAACCTCTTTCCGGTTTTCCGAAAGGACAAAACATAGAATATCAACTCTTTAATAACATCTAGTTTCTTTCATCCGTCACCGCTAAAAAATATATCTTGAAAAATGGGGTTTATTTAAGTTTTTATTTAACTTTGACCTTACGTAAAAACTATATACGGGAATAGATTTTATATAAGAAAATACAGTCATTTTTAAAATTTACTAAATCTAATTTATTAATAATGAACGTACCAGCAGAATTAAAGTACACCAAAGAACACGAATGGATTCGTGTTGAAGGTGAAGAAGCATTTGTAGGAATTACTGACTATGCACAAAGTCAATTGGGAGATATTGTCTTCGTAGAATGCGAAACCGTTGGAGACGATCTAGGAGCCGGAGACACTTTCGGAACTATAGAAGCTGTAAAAACAGTATCAGATCTTTATTTACCGGCAAGTGGTAAAGTCCTCGAATTCAATGAGGAATTGGAAGACCAACCGGAACTCGTCAACAAAGATCCGTATGGTAAAGGGTGGATCGTGAAAATAAAAATCAACGATGAAGCTGAATTAGAAAACCTTTTAAATGCTGATGCTTATCAGGCATTAATTTAATTTGCGTACAATTGAAAAGAAATCCGGGAGATCGTTACAGATTTTCCGGATTTTCTGTATTTACACAAACATACAGGAGCCGCTGTATCACAAATATCAAGTTCCGCCCGCAATATTTCCGCTTTTGTTGGGCAAACTTATTGATTTTTTTTAATTTTGGGGATATTCTGAGAATAGGGCGTACTGAATTCGTTTATCTAAATTTTAAAACATATGACTTTAATAAAATCAATTTCCGGGATTCGTGGAACCGTAGGTGGACGTCCGGGCGACAATCTGACTCCTTTGGATGTAGTTAAGTTTGTATCTGCATACGCAACCTGGCTGAAAACAGGTGCAGGCAAAAAGAAAGCCCGTATTGTCCTAGGCCGCGATGCCCGCATTTCGGGAAATATGTACGCTCAACTTGTTTCAGCCACCCTCATCGGCCTAGGGCACGATGTGATCAATATCGGCATGGCCACAACTCCTACAACCGAAATTGCTGTGACCGCTGAAAAAGCAGACGGTGGAATCATTTTAACTGCCAGTCATAATCCCAAACAGTGGAACGCCTTGAAATTGCTGAACAGCAACGGAGAATTCTTATCTGCCGCAGACGGGGCTCAGGTATTGGAAATTGCAGCGAAAGAAGACTTTGAATACGCCCAGGTAGACGAATTGGGAAAAATAACTGAAAAGGATTATACCCAATATCACATCGAGGAAGTACTTGGCCTGAAACTGGTCGACCGGGAAGCCATCGCCAAAGCAAACCTGAAAGTTGTTGTAGATGCAGTGAATTCAATCGGAGGAATAGTTATACCCGCACTTCTTAAAGCCTTAGGGGTGAAAGAGGTTATCGAGCTCAACTGTGAACCCAACGGATATTTTGCCCATAATCCCGAACCCATACCGGAAAATCTGACACAGATCGCGGCCAAAATGAAAGAATGCCAGGCGAATTTAGGTATTGTCGTAGACCCCGATGTCGATCGTCTGGCTTTAATATCCGAAACAGGCGAAATGTTCGGCGAAGAATACACTTTAGTAGCCGTTGCAGACTATGTACTGAAGCACACCCCGGGCAATACAGTTTCCAACTTATCTTCGTCACGGGCCCTGAAAGACATTACCGAAGCGAAAGGGCAACAATACCATGCAGCAGCCGTGGGCGAAGTAAATGTAGTAGCCCAAATGAAAGCAACAGCGGCGGTCATTGGCGGCGAAGGCAACGGAGGCGTTATTTACCCTGAAAGCCATTATGGCCGCGATGCCCTGGTCGGTGTCGGCTTATTCCTCTCCCACTATGTCGCAGAAGGAAAGAAGATGACAGAATTAAAGCAGACCTATCCGGCATATTTTATCTCTAAAAACAAAATCACTTTATCCCCGGAAATGAATGTGGATAAAATCCTCGAAGGATTGAAGCAAAAATATGCCAATGAAAAAGTAACCGATATTGACGGAGTAAAAATTGATTTCGCCCAAGGGTGGGTACATTTAAGAAAATCGAATACAGAACCCATTATCCGCATTTATTCGGAAGCTAAAAACGAAAAAGCTGCAAACGAACTGGCAGAGGAAGTAATTGCTACTGCCAAAACATTATTCTGAGTGATGCCTTAAAAAAGAGACGGCCGCTGAATATCTTTTTCAGGAATATTCAACGGCCGTTCCTTTTTACCCTACGGGAAGAGTTCCGGCACACAGACACTCCGAATGCCCCGACCGCACATGGCAACTTCCCAAAGGATACCTGATATTAAAAACAATAGCCACAATCCCCCCCTTCATCACTACACCGTTAAAAAAAGGCGGTTCCGCCGGGGGATTCTTAGTGATCCTTAATGGGTTGATGAACAAACTCTCCATTTATCCAAAAAGTGGCTTCGGTTCCGATGAAATGGAGTAGCACATAGTTCGGATCTGTCGGACCGCCGGGGAAATGGTTGATGTACCAATCCTGCCACATTTCTTTGCGTATGCCGTCATCGGTGATAATTTCAATTGTTCCGCGCAAGGCAACACTGTCTCCATAGGAAGAGTAGCACAGGCCGGCTTTGGGATTCGCTTTGAAATCGGCAACCTTCACAGAATCGGCACCCGTAGCCATCCATACCTCGCTGCATCCTGCGGTATGCCCCTTGGCCATCGGTACGGGACGAGGAAACCCGTCCGCATTG
>CAZMAE010000164.1:0-11150 GCA_964564205.1 uncultured Odoribacter sp.
CGGTTTATACGGTCAAGTCTGTTTCTGCCACGGAACTTGTATTAAATGAGGTAGAGGATGGGGAAGAGTATACTTGGATCTATACCAAGAAATAACCGGAAACGAAAAGTAAATTTAAGCCGTTGTACATTGAGACTTAGAATTCAGCTTCTTTTTGTTTGTGGTTTACGGTTTTGTCAAAACTTATCTGAAAGAAAGCCCTGCACAGTGCTTCCCTGTGTCTGCTGGAATTGATCAAAGTGATAAGCTTTTGTTTTGCCTGCCAGACGGGAGTATGGAAGATTCCTGTCTGGCAGGCGTCCGTAAATGAGTTACGGATTGGTAGAAATATTTTGGATGAGTTGGTAGATCTCCTGAGCGGATGGTTTCCGGTTTACTTAACCCAGACATTCAGGATTTCTCCGATGTACATTTTATGCCGCTTATCGCCCCATTTTTCTTTTGTTTCCTGGTTATGGATATCTTCCGGAGTGAATTGGCTGGTAACGAGTTTTTTGCATTCGATGATCATCCAGGCTTCAGAAAAGGCTACGCTTTGGGAAGGTGTTACAATAGGCGTCAATCCCGATCCTTTCACTTTGTCTTCGTCTTTCCCGGAATGTGTACCGCAGTAGTTTAAGGCATCGCGGTAAGCTTCGGTAAAGAAGCTCAATGTGTAAGTGTCGTTATTTTCCAGTAACTGGTAGGTGTAGCGGGTGGGATTGATAAAGCAAAATGCGACAGGTTTGTTGTAGATGTTTCCTAAACCGCCCCAGCTGGCTGTCATCATGTTAAACTTGTTATTGTTGCCTCCGGTCACCAACATCCAGTTTTCTGAGAGCATTTTATAGATGTTGCCGGGGATTTTATCCGGAGTAATCTGTTTGTATCCTGTCAGTGAACTGGTTCCTGAAGCAGGAATAGAAGCGGTGGTCTTTTCCGGAGTGGCGGGAATGAGCGGTGCGGTTGTGGCCGGTGCGGATTGTCCTCCGAGGGCTTGCTCTGCCTGACTGAATATTTCGTTGACCAGATCAATGGTGTGGATTCTGAATTTTCCGGTGGATTTGATCATTTTGTCTTTTTTCTTATTGAAGACATATTTGTCCGTAATCTGTTCTTCGGCGAGCAAGATCTCGTCTTTTCCTCCCAGATTATAGGTGTAGCGGATGGCGGAAATTTTGAGGTTGCATTTTTCAGCCAGACATTCCAGATACATTTGGAAGCTGATGACGGCCCGGTCCAGGGATAAAGCCTTATTGGCAAATACCAGGTAACGGTTGCCCAGACAAGCGATTTGTCCTGTTGCCGGATCTGAAAAAAGAACTTTGTTTTGCAATTCTTTTTCTGTAACAAAATAACCCGAAGCCCATTTTAAAGCAGATGAGTAGACTTGTTCTTTGGTTTGTCCCGGGAGGTTGATTTCGCGGGTGAAAGTTACTTTTCCGTTGACAACCGGAACGGTCCCTTCGTCGTATTTGGCTTCGATTTGTGCGTGGAGCAACATCGGGAATAGGAATAAGAGTAAAAATAATTGTTTCATGATATGGTTTTATTTATGTCAGAACAAAGATAATGGCTGTATTTTGATTTTGATGTAAATGAGGTTAAAAAATAAAGAAAATGTATTTTGCATAGAAATAAAAAGCAGGAAGTTGTGTTTGGCATCCAGGCTTGGGAGGTATGAGAGTCGCTTGTTCGATATGCTTGTCTGGGAATGTTTGGGGAACTGATCAAGCAGCGGTTGAATGCGGGTGGTCAGAAATCTGCTTTCTTTTCCAGCCGGATTTTTTCCCCGGTAACCGGATGAATAAATTCCAGGTATTCGGCATGCAAATACAGACGGTCGGATTTTTGGCCGTACAGACGGTCGCCTTTAATGGGATGGTTCAGTCCCAGGGGATGGGCGGCGTGTACCCGCAGCTGGTGGGTACGCCCGGTATAAGGATAAAAGGCGATGCGGGTGTGGCGGGGAGTGCGTTCGATCACCCGATAAAACGTGATGGCGGGTTTGCCATAAGTTTCGCTGACCATCTGCCGGGGGCGGTCGGCCGGATCGGGGCAGAGCGGAAGTTTGATGCGGCCTTGGTTGGAGGAGACCGGGCCTTCCAGCAGGGCGATGTATTTTTTCCGGAAGGTATGATTCAGAAACTGACGTTGCAGATGAGCATGAATGGTTTTGTTCTTGGCGGCTACCAGCAGGCCCGATGTGTCCATGTCCAGGCGATGCACCAACAGGGGGCCTGTTGCTGCGGGGTAGTTGCTACGGATCAGGTCGTAAACCGATAGGCGGGGGGATTTGCCGGGAACGCTCAACATGCCTGCCGGTTTGTTGATGACCAGTAGCCATTGGTCTTCATAGACGATTTCCGGGAAACTCCGGTTTTCCGTTTCGTCGCCGGAGGAGGGTTCCAGGTTCAAGCCTTGCAGCATAAAACTCAGAATAGGACCGCATTTGGCACTGCAGGCCGGATAAAAATATCCTTGCCTGCGGATTTCCGTTTTAGGAGAAGTTCCCCACCAGAATTCGGCCATGGCTACAGGGTGCAGTTGGTGGCGGTAGGCGTATTGCAGCAGTTTGGGAGCGGCGCACTCTCCGGCTCCGGCGGGGGGTAGAGAATGACCGTTTTCCTGGAAGATGCTGCAGAGGTTTTTGGTTTCTCCTTTTGCATTCATGAGACGGAATTGCTCGAATAAACGTTGTTGGAGGGCGGCCGACCGTTGCCGGCGTTCCTGTTTCAGGGCTTCTACTTGCCGGCTGAAATGACTGGCTTTGTTTTGCAAGCCGGTTATCCGGTCTTTCCATTGCCGTTCTAGCCGCTTGTAGTCCGCTTTCCCTTGCTGGCTTTCCCGGATGAGCTGTTTTTCTTCTTCAGGGGATATGCCTTGCTGCCGGCGTGTATCTCTTGCCAGTTTGTCCGCTTTCAGGCGGGTTTTGGCTGCCGATAGGGAGAGGACCGATTCTTGGGTGGTCAAGGCAAGGGCTTGCAGGATTTCCCGGTAGTCGGACGAGGTGTTTAGTTGTCGGATTTTGTCGTTGAGGAGTGAAATGTTCTGTTCTTCCTCCCGGAAAAAACCATCGGGTTGCTGCAGGTTGTAGATGGGTGGTACAAACCAGGGATGCAGATAGTTCCCGTCAAGAATGCCTGAAAAGGCGGCCAGAAAACCGGTTTCTCCTTCCGGGGTTTTCACGATGAGTACGCCGAACATTTTTCCTTCTTCCGGATTTTTCTTCCAGAAGTCCATGCCGCGGAGATAGTTTTGTACGATGGATGCCGCTTCGGCACACAGCGGGTGGGGGGTATAATCGAAAGGATTGTTGAACCGGACGGGCAGGGGTCGGGAGACAGGATGCGGGAAAAAATGAATCATTGGTGACATATTGATACCCGGCAAAGGTACGAATAAGTCGGGAGTAATGCCAAATTTATTTGAGCATTGCCGGGGGGAAAGTATGTAGAGCGGAGCCATTTCCGCTATTCCGGTTACACCGGCTGCGGGAAAATCAGGATAAATCGTATGTGGGGGAACTTTCTTGTATAAGGAGCGTATAATTCTTGAAATGAAGTAAGAAATATAACCCGATTTCGGCAATGAAAAAATTGTACGCATTTATTTTGTGGGCTTTGCTGCCCTTGTTCGTTATGGGAAAAGGAGTTTTGATACAACATGTCGTTATTTTTGACGGGAAGCATCCGGATACCCGGGTTGGAAACGTGTGGATTGAGGATCATGTTATCCGCAAAATATCGGCTGAACCGATTCCGGTGGGCGAAGGGGTGGAGATTATCGACGGACGGGGAAAGTTCCTGATGCCCGGGATGATCGATGCTCATTGGCATGCTTATCTGGCTGCCAATACGATGGTAGATTTGCTGACCGCCCATGCTTCCTATACTCAGCTCAGGGCGGGGCAGGAGGCTGGAAAGACCCTGATGCGCGGGTTTACTGCTATCCGGGATGCGGGGGGACCGGTGTTCGGGTTGAAACGGGCCATTGACGAAGGCACTCTTGTGGGACCGCGTATTTATCCCAGCGGTGCCATTATTACGATGACCGGGGGACACGGCGATTTCAGAATGGTGTACGATATGCCGGAGCCTTTTGATTGTTGCGGACTTACCCATACGGAAAAAATCGGGGCGGCGCTGGTGGCCGACGGTGTGGATGCCGTGACGGTCGCTTCGCGCAATAATTTGCGGTTGGGAGCCAGCCAGGTGAAACTGATGGCCGGTGGCGGAGTATCTTCATTGTATGACCAGCTTGAAGATGTCCAGTATTTCGAGGACGAGCTGCGTGTCGCCGTGATGGCTGCCGAGGATGCGGGGACTTATGTTATGGTGCATGTATATGTCCCGGAAGCAATCCGGAGGGCCGTGGAAGCCGGAGTGAAAAGCATAGAGCATGGTCAGCTGGTCGATGAACCCACGATGAAGCTGATTGCAGAAAAAGGGGTTTGGTTGTCCTTGCAGCCTTTTATCGGCGAGGGAAACAATCATTATACCACGCCCGACCAGCAGGCAAAACACGAGCTGGTGGTCCAGGGTACCGATAATGCCTATCGGTTGGCTAAAAAATATAAAGTGAAGCTGGCTTGGGGTACCGATCTTTTGTTCAGTCCTGCCAATGCGAAAAACCAGAATCTGAATATTGAAAAGATGACCCGTTGGTTTTCGAATTTTGAGATTCTGAAAATGATTACTCACGACAATGCCGAATTATTGGCACTGTCGGGCAGGCGTAATCCCTATCCGGGCAGGCTGGGGGTGATCGAGGAAGGGGCTTTGGCCGATCTGATTGTTGTCGACGGTGATCCGTTAAACGATATAAAAGTGTTGACCGA
Source organism: uncultured Odoribacter sp. (assembly GCA_964564205.1). GTDB lineage: Bacteria > Bacteroidota > Bacteroidia > Bacteroidales > Marinifilaceae > Odoribacter. The sequence goes on from CAZMAE010000164.1 coordinate 4,820, forward strand.
TCCTGAAAAAAATGTATTGCTGATCATGAAGGACGGAAAGGTGTATAAAAATAAGTTGTAGGCATGGTCTGTAAATTTTTTTTAAACGGTGAATTTCCGGGAAATCCGCAGTAAACCGACGGGGTGATGGAAGTTGTACGAATTCCGTGGCTGTGATTTGTGGTTTATGGCTTGCGTTTCCGGAACTAAACAGTAACTTTATGAGCGTTTTTTTCGATGGAATAGTAATAAGTCGTATCGTTTAAAGTGGTATGGGGAAAATGAAAAATATGATCATATTGGGGATGGCCTTATTGGTTGTTTCGGGTTGCAAAGGACAGGCAAGGGCCGGCAGTGAAAAAATCGGGGAGGATAAGATGGTGGAAAATCAGAAAGAAATTTATTTGGCGGGAGGATGTTTTTGGGGAACCGAGCATTTTATGAAACAGATCCGTGGGGTCGGGGATACGCAGGTCGGGTATGCCAATGCTGCGGTGGCCCGTCCTACTTACCGGGAGGTGTGCAGCGGGCGTACCGGTGCGGCGGAGACGGTAAAGGTGGTTTATGATCCGCAGGAAGTGGGGTTGTTGTCTTTGCTTGATTGGTATTTCAAGACTATTGACCCTACCAGTGTCAACCGGCAGGGGAATGACCGGGGAACGCAATACCGTACAGGCATTTATTATACCGATGAAGCCGACCGGCCGGTGATAGAGAAGGCATTGAAGGGGCTGGCAGAGCGGTATAACCGTCCCTTGGCTATAGAAGTGATGCCATTGACTAATTTTTATCCGGCGGAAAGCTATCATCAGGATTATCTGGATAAAAATCCGGGGGGATATTGTCACATCGATCCGGAGCTTTTTGACGCAGTCAGGAAGGTGAATGCAGCGGCTGCAAAAAACGAAGACGGTTCCGGCCGGGGCGGGGCATTTCGTGCCGATGCCCCGTACGCAGAGGATCGCCGGAATGATTCCGGTCAACGGGAGCGTATCGGTTGGGGTGATCCGAGGGAAACAGATGACGGGAATCCGGCAGGGGGTGCCGATGTTCCGCAGGAGAAAGTTTATCGCCGGCTCGATGATGCTGTGCTGCAAAAGAAGCTGACCGCTATGCAATATGCCGTCACCCGGAAGAATGCAACGGAACCGGCTTTCCGGAATGAATATTGGGATGAGAACAGGGAAGGGATATATGTGGATATCACAACCGGAGAACCTTTGTTTGTTTCGGCGGATAAATTTGATTCGGGCTGTGGATGGCCCAGCTTTTCCAGGCCTATTGACAGAAAACTGATCGATGAGCGGCTGGATGTTTCTCATGGGATGCGGCGGACAGAGGTGCGCAGTAAAACGGGGGATGCTCATTTGGGACATGTCTTCAAGGATGGACCGAAGGACAAAGGCGGTTTGCGGTATTGCATCAATAGCGCCTCGTTGCGTTTTATTCCCAGAGACAGCATGGTGGCGGAAGGCTACGGAAAGTATCTGCCCCTTTTGGACAAAGGCAGGAAATGACAGGTAAGCCGGTTTGCGGGAAGGGGAAACTGTCGGGGGCTGCTCAGCAAACGATCTGTTGTTCGGAAGGTGCCTGCAGGTAGAGGTCGTGTGCGCCGTTGTTTGTGTGTTCCAGACTGATGGCTGAGGTTTATTTCATGTTTCTTCCCGTTTTTAACCGTTGATGCGGGTGGAAACGGGCTTCGAGGCATGGCCACGAAGGTGGAAGCTGCAAGATACGGCGTTTCCGCGTTGTTTTACCGGAGAAACAATGCGGAAACGCTGTTTCCAGCTTGTTTTCGTTCGAAAAGTAACAGGAAACAATGTATCTTGCGTGTTTTATTGGCGGATATACGAAAAAACAGTGGATTACTGCCACTTTTCGGATGAATTCGTGCAAGATACCGTGTTTCTTCTTTGCCGGAGGGGCGGGCGGGGCTTGTGAAGGGCGTTTCCGGCTTGTTTTATTGCCGGTTGGGGCTGGAAACGGTGTTTCTTGTTTGTCTGATTGCCGGTTGAGGTCGGAAACCCGTGTTTCTCGCTTGTCTGCTTGTTGCTGGAAGGCGGTAAGCGAATCACGGCACGCCGGCGCATTCGCATCGGGGCTTATCTTTTTCGCTCATTCTCGTTTTTTTTCCTATCTTTGCCGTGAGATACGGATTTATTTATGGAGAATCAGCCATTAGCAGAGAGATTGAGACCTAAGACGCTGGATGATTATATTGGTCAGCAACATTTGGTGGGGAAAGGGAAAGTGCTTCGCAAAATGATTGAATCTGGAGTCGTGTCGTCTTTTATATTATGGGGACCTCCCGGTGTGGGCAAGACTACTTTGGCCATGATCATTGCCGGGCAGTTGAAACGGCCTTTTTATGTATTGAGCGCAGTCAGTTCAGGGGTGAAAGATGTTCGGGAAGTGATTCAGAAGGCGGAAAGCCAGCGTTTTTTCAATGCTCCGAACCCCATTCTTTTTATCGATGAAATTCACCGCTTTTCCAAGGCTCAGCAGGATTCCTTGCTGGCTGCCGTGGAAAAAGGGACGGTGACTTTGATAGGGGCGACCACCGAGAATCCTTCTTTCGAGGTGATTTCTCCTTTGCTTTCCCGTTGTCAGGTGTACGTTCTGAAACCGCAGGAAAAAGCCGATCTGGAAAGTCTGGTCGACCGGGCCGTGACGAAAGATTTCTATCTTAAGGAAAAGAATATTGTCGTCCGGGAAAAAGAGGCTTTGATTTCTTTCAGTGGCGGGGATGCCCGGAAGCTGTTGAATATTATTGAATTGGTGGTCAATGCCCAGTCCGGTCCGGAGATTGTCATCGATGACGAGACCGTCCGTAGAGAATTGCAGGAAAATCCTTTGATGTATGATAAGGACGGGGAACAGCATTATGACATCATCTCTGCGATGATCAAATCCATCCGCGGGAGTGATCCCAATGCCGCTTTGTATTATATGGCCAGAATGCTGGAAGGGGGCGAGGATCCTAAGTTCATTGCCCGCCGTTTGTTGATTTCCGCCTCCGAGGATATCGGTCTGGCCAATCCGAATGCGATGTTGCTGGCCAATGCCTGTTTTGACATTATCCATAAGATCGGAATGCCCGAAGCGAGGATTCCCCTTTCGGAATGTGTGATTTATCTGGCAACCTCACCAAAGAGCAATTCTGCTTATCTGGCGATCGACGGGGCTATGGCTACGGTCAGACAAACGGGGAATCTGGCGGTGCCTTTATATCTCCGGAATGCTCCTACCAAACTGATGAAGGAACTTCATTATGGAAAGGATTATAAATATGCGCATGATTTCCCGGGAAATTTTGTGGAAATGGAGTTTATGCCGGAAGAATTGAAAAACACTGTGTTCTATAAGCCTCAGCAGAATGCTTCGGAGCTGAAAATTCTGGAGAGGCTGAAGGCTTGGTGGAAGAGAAAATATTAGAATAGAGAGTAGAGATAAAAATGTCAGGAAGGGGAGTTGGTTGAATTAAAAAGGAAAAAGATGAAGATATTGGATGTAAATTCGGATAAGGGGATGTTTTTTTTGCTGGCAGGTCCCTGTGTGATTGAAGGAGAGGAGATGGCCTTAAGGATTGCGGAACACATTTCCAGTGTAGCCAATCGGTTGGGTATTCCCTACGTATTCAAGGGATCGTTCAAGAAGGCCAACCGTTCGCGTCTGGATTCTTTTACCGGCATCGGTGACGAAAAAGCCCTGAAGATATTGGCTAAGGTAAGAAAGGATTTTCAGATTCCCGTCGTGACCGACATTCATAGTCCGGAAGATGCCGTTATGGCTGCCGAATATGTGGATGTTTTGCAGATTCCCGCTTTTCTGTGCCGCCAGACCGATTTGCTGGTAGCTGCCGCCCGCACCGGGCGTATGGTGAATATCAAAAAGGGGCAGTTTTTGTCTCCTGAAGCCATGCGGTTTGCGGTGGATAAGATCCGGGAGTCGGGAAACAGGCAGGTGATGGTGACCGAACGCGGGACAACTTTCGGCTACCAGGATCTGATTGTCGATTACCGGGGGATTCCGATCATGAAGGAGGCCTGCCAATGTCCGGTGGTCGTAGATGCTACCCATTCGCTGCAACAACCCAATCAGAGTTGCGGTGTCACCGGAGGACAGCCCCGTTTGATTGAGACGATTGCCAAAGCCGCCATTGCCGTAGGGGCGGACGGCTTGTTTATCGAGACACATCCCGAACCGGCCGTCGCTAAGTCCGACGGCGCCAACATGCTGAAACTCGATTTGCTGGAGGGATTGTTGGAAAAATTGGTGCGCTTGCGGAAAGCGGTCTGTGCATAAAACGGTTGAACGTGTGGTACAACATTGAAGAATTGAAAAAAATCTGATTTATGGGAAAGTTTATTTGGTGTCTTTCTCTTTTATGGTGTGTGTACGGATGTGGCAAGGATTGGCGGGGGGCTGCGGAATGTGATGAATATCCCCGGATTTATCCGGATTATCTGGATGTGACGGTGCCGGTGAATATTGCACCTCTGAATTTCGGGGTCCGGGATGCCGGGAAAATGGTCGCCGAATTCTGCAACCGGGGAGAAGTGGTGCTGACTTGCCGGGGAAATGGCAAGATCGATATTCCTTTGAAGAAATGGCACGCACTCTTGAAAGAGAACGCCGGACAACAGTTAGAAGTGAAAGTCTACCTTGCTGCCGACGGGCAGTGGAAAGCCTACCGGCCGTTTCCTATCCGGGTGGCGGCGGATTCCATCGATCCTTTTTTGGCCTATCGGCTGATAGAACCCGGTTATGAATTGGGGAAAAGGTTGGGGCTTTATCAGCGTGAACTGTCTTCTTTTCAGGAGAAAGCGTTTGTATCTCCTTTGCTGACCCCGGAGAGTTGTGTGAATTGTCATGCTTTTTGCAACTATTCTCCCGACCGGATGATGTATCATGTGCGTTGGGAGCATTCCGGTACGATTATCGCCGAACCGGGGAATATCCGTAAAGTGAACACCAAGACGAAGGAGGTTATCAGTCCGGGGGCTTACCGTATGTGGCATCCTTCGGGCAAATACATCGCTTTTTCGAACAACCGGACACATCAGGCCTTTCATGCATTTGCCGGGAAGAAAATCGAAGTATACGATTTGGCATCGGGTCTGATGATTTATGATGTAACGGAAAATAAGGTGCTTACCGATCATCGTTTTACGACAGATAGTACATGGCAAACCTTCCCCGCCTGGTCTGCCGACGGCAAATGTCTTTATTTTTGTGAGGCCCGGCCGGTGGATTTGCCCAAGGACTATAAAAAGTTGAAATATCAGCTTTACGGTGTGGCTTTTGATGAGAACACCGGGTTGTTGGGCGATTCCGTCGAAAGGATCGACCTGGGGCGCGATAGCTTGAAAAGCATCGCATTCCCGGCGGTTTCACCCGATGGTAAATATCTTTTGTATACCGTGTCGGAAAGCGGTACTTTCCCGATTTGGCACCAGGATGCCGATCTGGGGATGACCGATCTGCAATCCGGAGGGCCGGTGGATTTGTCCCGGGTGAACAGCGACAATACCGATAGTTATCATGCCTGGGCCTCTTCGGGACGTTGGATTGCGTTCAGCAGCAGGCGCGACGATCATTTGTACACCCGGATTTATCTGGTGTATTTTGACAAAAACGGCAGGGCCCATAAGCCGTTTGTGCTGCCTCAGAAAGACCCCGATTTTTATACGTTGTTCCTGAAATCCTATAATATTCCTGAATTCATCAAGGGACCGGTGACGTTTTCTCCCCGGCAGTTGGAAGCCGTTATGACCGGAGAAACTCAGAATGCCGTTTAGGAAAGGAAAATTTTGCGAAGCTAAAAATCTTTTGTATGAAAAGAGAACATATCATAGGATTAGGATTTCTTGTTGTATGGGGATGCTGGTGGTGGGGTCTTCGGGGACATATCGGTTATTGGGGTGAGACGGATTTTTTCCAGTGTGGCGTTGTTTATTGGAGTACATTTGCCACTCAACCGGGAGGATGGACCGATTATGCTGCAAATTTCCTTTTGCAATTTTACCGTTGGGATTGGGTCGGAGCTCTGGTGCAGACAATGACGGTGATGTTTATCTATGGACTCAGCCGGAGAATTATGCTGGACCTGGAAATTCGGAGAGGAGGACTTTTCCTGAGCCATATACCCTGGGTATTGGTGTCGATTATGCAGATAAAAAGTCAGATGATGCTGTCGGAAAGCCTGAAGGTCATCTTGTTTTTGATATTCATCCTGCTGTATTTACGGTTGAGACACAGAGGTTGGCGGTACGGGCTGTCTATGCTGATTGCTCCGGCCGTATTGCTGATGTTAGGGAATACGGGTATTTTTATCCTGTATATCAATCTG
>CAZMAE010000165.1:0-2175 GCA_964564205.1 uncultured Odoribacter sp.
CCATCGTGCAATAGATATCGTAGATCACTCCACGGTCACCGCGGAATTCCGGCTGCAACTCCTTGTCCAGAAAAGTGATGTCACGGATGTGACGCTCACCCACCAGCAGGTCGTTCAGAAAATCAATCAAAAGATCCTTCGTCATTTCCTGTCCGAAAATGAGCTTGAAACCGACATCGGTAAACGGATTGATAAAACGGCCCATGACTTTTATACTTAGGGTAAATGATTTACAAATATAGGATAACTCCGCCACATAACCAATAGCTATTCAAAAGAATGACCATTATCAGCAATTATTATTACCTTTGCATGCTTATCAGTAATCCATGAATCCGACAGAACAACAACAATTACAATGGTTGCCCGCTTCTGCAAAAGAAGTCAAAGCCCGCGGCTGGGAAGAATTGGACGTCATTCTTTTTTCGGGCGACGCTTATGTCGATCATCCTTCTTTCGGAGCTGCAGTGATCGGCAGGGTATTGGAAGCCCAGGGCTTGAAAGTTGCCATCGTCCCCCAGCCCAACTGGCAGGACGATTTGCGCGATTTTAAAAAACTTGGACGTCCCCGCCTGTTTTTCGGTGTCTCGGCAGGAGCTATGGATTCCATGGTAAATCACTATACGGCAGCAAAACGTAAACGTTCCGATGACGCCTACACTCCCGGCGGACGTGCCGGCGCACGGCCCGACAGGCCCACAATTGTCTACACCCGTATTCTGAAACAGCTGTTTCCCGATACTCCGGTTATTATCGGAGGAATTGAAGCTTCGCTCAGGCGGCTCACACATTACGATTATTGGAGCGATACCCTTAAACCGTCTGTTTTGGCAGATAGCGGGGCCGATCTGTTGGTATACGGTATGGGAGAAAAGCCGCTGACAGAAATTTGCAAACTCTTGCAAAAAGGTATTCCGTTTGCCTCCCTGACCAACATTCCCCAGACCGTTATTCTCCGTCCGCAGGAAGAAAAACCGGCGACCAATAAAAAGTGGCGCACCATCCTGCTCCATTCGCACGAATCCTGCCTCAGAGATAAAAAAAAACATGCGGAAAATTTCCGCTACATCGAAGAAGAATCCAATAGTGTGGAAGCGGCTAAATTGATTCAGCCGCTCGGTCATTCCCTGGTCATCGTTAATCCCCCCTATCCTCCTCTGAGCACCGAAGAGTTGGATGCAGTCTATGCTCTTCCGTTTACCCGGCTTCCTCATCCGCGCTATAAAGGCAAGGAAATCCCGGCATACAACATGATCCGTCATTCGGTTGTCCTGCACCGGGGATGTTTCGGAGGATGTGCATTTTGTACCATATCTGCTCATCAGGGCAAATTTATCATTTCCCGTTCCGAACAATCCATTTTACAGGAAATCGATAAAATAACAAAAATGCCTGACTTCCGGGGCACCCTCACCGATTTGGGCGGCCCTTCCGCCAATATGTATGCCATGAAGGGAAAAGACCAGTCCCTGTGCCGGCTTTGTAAGCGGGCGTCCTGCGCTTATCCGGTTATATGCAAAAACCTGAATACCGATCATTCCGCATTATTGCACGTTTACCGGTCGGTTCGCAACCATCCGAAAATCAAGCATTGTTTTATCGGTTCGGGAATACGTTATGACTTATGTTTAAATGATTGCGGAAATCCATCTGTCAATCAGATCAATAAAGAATATCTCGAAATGGTCATCCGGTATCATGTTTCCGGACGGTTTAAGGTGGCCCCGGAGCATTCCGCCCCCGGCGTGCTGGCATTGATGCGCAAGCCTCCTTTTCAATTATTCCGCCAGTTAAAGCATTTTTTTGATGATGTCAACCGGAAATATCAGCTCAATGAACAAATCATCCCTTATTTCATATCTTCGCATCCGGGATGCCGGCCCGAAGACATGGCGGAATTGGCGGTAGCGACCAAAGAACTGAATTTCCGTCTCGAACAGGTGCAGGATTTTACTCCTACCCCAATGACGGTTGCGACGACTATTTACTGTACGGGGTATCACCCATATTCGCTAAAGCGGATCGAAACGGCAAAAACAGAAAAGGAAAAGAAGATTCAAAACATGTTCTTCTTTTGGTACAAAAAAGAATTCCGAACTCCCATTCTCGAAACCCTGCAAAAGCTGCGGCGTCCCGAATTGATAGCCAAGATTTACGGAAAACAGGATCACGACC
>CAZMAE010000166.1:0-15155 GCA_964564205.1 uncultured Odoribacter sp.
CTGGCGGCAAACAAGACGATATCTTTATAATAATGCTGGAAAACCTGTGCAAAGGCCCGTGTATTTCCAGCTTTGATTTCTTGTATAAGATATTGTTCGTTTCTCATGTCGCAAATATAATCATTTACACCCAATAACTGGGATTTTTTTAAAAGACAAAGAGGATGAATGCTTTTGATCTGTTATTCGGTGCGATGAGGCTTGCACTGATGAGAATTTTTGTTATGGGAAGCTTCGCTCATGAAACGCCATCAACGTATCGCTCCCCTATTTGAAGAATCTTTTGGGGTGACACGTTGACGAAGTCAGGAGATTTCCATGTTAGTGAAAGTGGCTCCCGAAATATGTGTTAATGCGGCTCATGGCATGATCATGAGTTTCCTGAAATTTGCCATCTTGTCGACTTTGGTAGAGATGATCGGTTTGCGAATCAGTGCCGGCGTGTATTGTTAGTCCCGACGATAGGTACCAGAATGCCCGCAGCCGGGTTATCCTCCGTATCCCCCCGCTGCTTGAGGGATGCTACCGGCTTCGTGTTGTGTCCCGGTGTACCACCTCGCTGCGTCCTCTCCGTAAGCCTATTCCTCCGATACGCGCTCTGAATGGATGGTGGGCTACTCTGGGCAGACACCGGAACAGAATGCCGTTCCTGATACATAGCGGTTATTGCCGGGCGCTGGAAACGTTGACAGCCAGGGTATAAAGGATGCGTACCGGTACACCTCTATGTTTGGCCGGTTTCCAGGAAGGCATGTCTCCGACGATACGAATGGCTATCGTATCTGCCACGGAGTTGCCGCAACTTCTGAGAATTTCGGGACTGCTGACACAGCCGTCCTTTTCGATGATAAAAGTAATAAGCGTTGGGGAGGCTAAAGATTGCAAAGAGAGGGTATCCGGCATTTTTTTCTTCATCCAATCTTGTACATCCCCTTCCGGAAAAGAAGGCATTTCATCGGCAACACGGAGGATGGCTTCGTCCAGTTTGAAGGTGATGGGAAGCCAATAGGTACATTGTGTGGTTTTGCCTTTGAATTTGGCCGGCTTCCAAAGCGGCATATTTCTGACTACCTCTACTGCCGCTTGCTCGAAAATCGTGTCCGTGCTGCGGCGCGTCTTTATGTCGTGGACGGAGCCGTCGGTTTCTATGGTGAATGTGGTGAATACTTTTCCCTCTATGCCTGCTTCAAAGGCTTCAGGAGGATAAAGCAGATGCCTTTTTACCCATGTTTGGGGGGTGCCGCTGCGAAATTCGGGCATTACTTCCGCATAGTTGATGGGGTCGTTTTCGGTGGAATCCGGGGCGGTAGTTTGTCCGTAACCGTATGTCAGGAGCAAGGCTAGGTGTATTGCAAGGGATAGTTTAACTGCTATATTCATGATTGATTGGTGTTTGATGGCTTCTTTATTTGACAAATATAGGGGAAATTTGGTGAAAAGGAGGATTATTCGGCTATTATTTTTCCTATCTGGGCGATGAACGATTTATTGAAAAAATGGTAACTCTGTTAGCAAAGCGGAATTTTATAAAAAGAACTTGCGATGAAATACCTCGATCCCAAAGCCGACCTGACTTTTAAGAAAGTATTCGGCGAGCATCCCGATCTGGTGATCAGCTTGCTCAACGCATTATTGCCCTTTCCGCCGGAAGAGGTGATTACAGACGTCGAAGACCTGACGCTGGAAGCAATATGAAATTGCCCGTAAGGCGAAGCAAAAGGGGATCTCTGTGGCGGATATTGCCGAACTGACCGGATTGCCTGAAGAAGATATCCGGGAGTTGTAGCGTCCTGGCCGGCTGGTTCCGGTTGTGTGGAAACGTTCAGTGCGGAACAAAATCGGGTATGATTTCGTATCGGTAGGGAGAGAAAAACAAATAATACTCGGTTTTATGGAAAATGGACAGACTGGACAACGGCCCGATTTTCAGCTGAAAGCTGATATGGAAGGCAATTATTTGATCGATCAGGGGTATAAACCTGGAAAACAAGTGGGGATATTTTATGCTCCTTCGGGAGGAAGTGTACATAAGGTAGCCCGTTTGCTCAAGCAAAAACTGACTGATTTTTCTCCCGATTTGTTCGTACTTTCCGAAGTGATTCCTTCGACTATGCTGGAGTATCGCACTGTAGTGTTGGTGAGTTCCACGTTGGGGAGAAATACCTGGGAAATGGAGCAAAAGGATCCTTGGGCTTCGTTTTTACCCCGGATGCAACGTCTTCAGTTTCAGGGAAGGAAAGTGGCGATCGTGGGATTGGGTGATCATGTCAGTTACCCGAATAATTTTGTGGATGGTATGGGAATATTAGCCGATATTGTCGAAAAACAGGGCGGACGATTGATCGGAAAGACAGAAACCCGGGATTATGTTTTTAATGATTCCAGGGCATTACGCGACGGGAAGTTTATCGGTCTGCCGCTCGATGAGGATTATGAGGCCGGTCTGACAGAAGAGAGGATAAACCGCTGGTTGAAAAATATCTTGCCGGAATTATCGGATTGACCGGATGATAACTTCCCCCGGACTCCGTTCAGTACACCAATACATGTTTACTGCCGTAGTCCACATCGAAACTGAATGATTCTTCAACTGTGCAAAGGCCTGCGTAGACCATGGCACAGGCGATGACTCCCCGGTGGGTGAAGATACAGGCATCGGTATGGCCGGAATGGCGAAGTTCATCCAGAAATTGAGCGACACGGCGGCATTGGTCGGTATAGCTTTCGGCACCTCCGGCGGGAAGATGGATCCAGTCGTTGTACCATTCCTGCAGGGCAGGATCGGCGATTTCGTCCCATTTTTGCATTTCCCAGTTCCCAAAATGGAGCTCTTTTAAGCGCTCATCGAGGATCGGTTGAGGAAAATCACAAAAGGCGGCTAATTTCCGGCAACGGGAGAGCGGACTGCTATATACGGCATCGAACCGTTCGTTTGCGATGGTTTCTTTGACCCGTTCGGCTTCGGTTGCGAAAGAAGGGGCGACATCGACGTCGGTCCAGCCGTAACAGATACCGGGTTCGACAGCTACACGGGTATGACGGATCAAGGTTATTTTCATAGGGGATAAGTATAAACGGCAATGGCACTGATGTAAAAAAACTGTTCGGCTAAAAGTACGCTGGCTCCGCAACAATCTCCCGTATATCCTCCGATTTTGCGTTTAAAATACCAACGCAAACCGATGAGGAGAAGGATAGGGGGAATGAAAGCTAAAAAAGGAGTCGCCATCAGCCAAAGGACTGTAAGACAGATCAGAGCTACCGGGATAAACTCGTAGAAACGAATTTTGCGGTAGAGGATTTTTATTTTGCTTTCTTCTTCCGTCCGGGCATAAGATAACGTATTGATCATAACGGAGGTGCAAAATTTGGAGCCGACATCCGCTCCGATAATGACACCGGGAATGGCCAGTGAATAAAACGAACTGAACAAGGATACATACAACAGGAAATACAGGATCAGCCCAATTGTACCATAGCTGCCGATATGGGAGTCTTTCATGATTCTCAGAATACTGCTTTTGTCCTGTCCTCCGCCGAAACCGTCAAAGAAATCCGCCAATCCGTCTTCATGCAATCCTCCGGTCAGGAGCAGGCGGGCGATGACCGCAATGACGCAGGCCGGCAATAAAGGCATGACCAGAGAAGCGAGGTAGAGCGTTCCCCAAGTTGTCAGTCCGGTTAGAAAACCGATGAGAGGCCAGTATAACAGGGCCTCTGTATACTGTTTTTTATCTACCCGGACGATTCGCCATAACGGAAGCCTGGTGAATAATATGATCGCTGCAAACAGAGATTTCATATGGGTATCCTAAAAATATTTCGTTACGGCAGCCTGTTTGAAACTGTTCATTTCATTGATCATGCGGACTGCCGATTCTATGATCGGATAGGCACAGATGGCTCCCGTGCCTTCTCCCAGGCGTAATCCCAGATTCAATAGCGGTTTGGCGTGTAAAGCTTCTAACACCAATTTATGTCCGGTTTCATCGCCCTGGTGCCCGAATACGCTGTATTCCAATACTTCCGGATACAGTTTACTGGCAGCCAGTATGCAGTTGGTCATGATAAAACCGTCGATAATGATTGTCATGCCTAATTCCGCAGCCTGTAACATCCCGCCTACTGCCGCAACCATTTCAAAACCTCCGAACCAACGCAGGATATCTTCTGTCGTGCCATTCCCCTGATAATTTTCTGTCGCCCGTTTCAGTACATCATATTTATGTTTTATGCCCTGACTGTTCAGTCCGCTTCCGGCACCGACACATTCTTTTAATGGGATTCCTGTAAAATAGGACATCCAGATCGACGAGGCCGAAGTATTGGCCATCCCCAGTTCGCCGAAACTGATGATGTTGGTGCCCTCTTGGAAGGCCCATCGCACCATCTCTGCTCCGATTTCGATGGCGCGTTCCATTTCTTCGGGAGTCATGGCAGGCCCGTAGAGATAATTGTCGGTACTCTTTCTGATTTTCCGGTGAATAAGTCCGGGTAGATTTTCAAAGTCTGCATTCACTCCGCAATCTACCACTTTCAGGATAAAATGGTGCTGACGTGCGAACATATTGACCCCTCCGCCGCCTTTCAGGAAATTGTAGATCTGCTGGGCCGTTACTTCCGGGGCGGAAAAGCTGACCCCTTCGGCGACTATACCGTGGTCGGCGGCAAACACAATATTCTGAGGAGTTCTCAAAACGGGAGACAAGCTCTGTTGGATGGTGCCGATCCGGATAGCCAGTTCTTCCAACTGGCCTAACGAACCTTTCGGTTTGGTGAGGTTGTCGATTTTGTCTTGTAATGTCGGGACAATGGATTTGTCCGGAACTTGAATAGAAAAGGGTTTCATATATTAATGGTTACCGTGTTTAAAATATCCGGTGACAAAAATAACGAAAATTTTGCTCGCTAAGTCGGTATGATGGCGGGATATCCGTTTTTGTACACGGCTCTTTCATTCGAAAATATTTCGGTTGTGAAGTGCTGAATTACAACACTTCGTGTTTATAATTGTAATAAGCAGATTTCTGATACTTGCTGTTGGTACGGATGATTCCCGAAGATATTTTGTTGATAAGAGTTCCGTTTTATTCCAACCATTCCAGCCATTGCGACAGAAGTGTAGCAGCGAGAAAATGATTGCCCGTTCGTTTTTGCAGGTCTTTGCGGAGTGATTCCAGCATCTGGGCCTTTTGTTTTTTTACGGCACTTTCGGTCACGCCCAGCAGTGCGGCTATTTCTGCGTTTTTTAGTCCTTGTTCGAAATGAAGTTCGAAGATTCGGCGGTATTTTTCCGGCAGACGTTCAATGGCATCGTACAGCAGGTTTAAAGTTTCCTGTTCGATGACACTGTTCAGAAATTCGGTACGGTCCTCCTGTTGCGACAGATAATTGGATCGGGCTTGGTTTTTCCGCTGAATATCGATAGCTGCATGGTGAATGCAGGAATACAGAAAAGCTTTGAAAGTGAGGATCGATTTGAAGGTTTCCCGTTGTTCATAGGCCTTGTAAACCGCATCCTGTACACAATCCTCTGCCAAAAAAGCATAATCCGGTCCCAGATGCCGGGAGGCATAGACCAGCAATTTGGCGTATAGCTCGTTGTAAAAGATTTCGATGTTTCCGGATTTGAATTCCGAAAGTATCTGTTCGGTATGTGTCATAACATACGGATTTATACCGCAAAAATAATTATATTTTTCTAAATCCCTTATTATCTGTCTGGAATAAACGAAATTATGGAGAGTGACCAGCATATTCGGGAGGATTTTTAGTTTTTTCACTTTTTTGCTGTCCTTTTTTCATCTCTTTACGTCTTTTATATATAACCTTAAAATAAAAGAGAATGAAAATGAAAACATGGATACCTTGGACTGTCGCGGTTATGCTTGCCGGAATGCCTTTCCGGGGCAGTGCTCAGCTATTGAAAGGAAAAACGGATGGAGGGATCCGGGAGTTGCAGGTAGGTATTTCCTTGGATGGCGACCAAGGGGCTATTGAGTACAGACCGGTGGAATTGAAAAATGACGGTACATTTGAGTTTGATGCCGCTTTGACTTCGCCTTTCAATGATGTAATGATTTTTGTCGATGACAACGAGATCGTCGGCGCTCATCTGGAACGGGGAAAAACACTGAAACTGACGCTTCACCGGGAAAAAGACGGGGAGTTGAAGTATGCTTTCCGGGGGGATAACCGGATCTTGTCGGAGTTCTACACCCGCTTTGCACGAGCATTCGATTTTATGCGTTATTTCCCCATGGATCCTCCTGAAAATATGAATAGTGTAAATTATCTTGCTTTGCTGGAGAAAGAGACAAAAACGGTCGAGGCGTTGCTACCCTCTATTGCCGACCCGGAATTGCGTCGCTACTATACGCATCTAACGGAGGCTACCGGAAAGTTTCTTCGAATCCGCTTACTGATGGAGGAAACGCAGGGAGAAAAGAGCGAAGAACTCCGGGCGCTGATCGATGCCATCGATGTGAACGATAACGTCAGCATGCGGAGTGGGCTTTCGGGGATATTTATCCACGACAAGATTTCAAAAGATTTGCTTGTTTACGGAGGCGATATGACGCCTTGGGCCCTGATGTACATGGATACGGTCGATCGTTATGTGGCTGATCCTGTCGTGAAAAAAACATTGGCGAGAAGCTGTGCTTCCATGTATTTCACTTTCGGCAAAGGAGGTGATTATATGAAATTCTGGGATGCGTTCCGGGTATTTGCCCGGGATTATCCGGACCTTATAGCGGCCAATGAAAGCAAGATCGTCGCTCTGAACAAGACGGCGAAGGGAACCGATGCTTTCGATGCCGTGCTGGAAAACCCGGAAGGGAAAACCTGCCGGTTGTCCGATTTTTTCGGTAAATTTATCTACATCGATGTGTGGGCGACGTGGTGTGGCCCCTGTTGTGCCGAGATCCCTCATTTGGAGAAACTGGTGGCTCATTTCGAAGGTAACGACCGGATACAGTTTGTCAGCTTGTCGGTCGATACAGCTAAAAAAGCCTGGCTGGCCAAACTGGAAAAGGACCGTCCCCGGTGGCCGCAGTTCATCCTTGCTCCGGATGAAGCGAAACGCTTTATGGAGGCTTGGGGTATTAGCGGCATTCCCCGTTTCATCATGATCGATCGCAACGGAAAAATATATGCGGCCGATGTTCCCCGCCCTTCGGACGAAAGTATTGTGGAGATATTGGAAAAAGCGGTGAACGAAGAATAATGAACAGACGAAAGTCATAAAATACATGTCATGAATACGGTACCGGAATATACGGAAGAGATTGCCCGTTTGATTTTGCGGCGTATATCGGGCACGATCGAAGCGGAAGAGGCCGAATTGTTGGACGGGTGGCGAAAAGCCGAGCCGGCGAACGAAGCGGTTTACCGACGCTTGCTGGATACCGCTTTTCTGGAGCGGGAATGGCGTCGGATGAGGTCGGTCGATGCTTCCCGGCCGTTGGCAGATATGCAGGCGAGATTAGAAAGAAGCGATTCCCGCTGTCTGACAGTTGTCTGGAGACGTGTAGGGGTAGCGGCTGCCGTTGTGCTGGCATTTGTCATGGGAGGAATCGTTTATTTTAGGAGCGAGCCGCAGGTTCCCATGACGACAGAATGGGGGGCAGAGCGGAAAGCTGCTTTATACGTTTCGCAGATTCATCCGGGAGAGACGAAAGCCGTTTTGACGACAGACGACGGACAGGTCATCGACTTGGGAGCGGACGCTGTGAAAAACGAGGACGCTGTGAAAAATCGGCGGGCGAAGGAGAAGCCGGTGAAGCAGACCGGAGAGCCGCGTCTCAACCACCTGACCACGCCGCGGGGCGGGGAGTTTGAAATTACCTTGGAGGATGGCACGAAAGTGTGGCTGAATGCCGAATCGCAATTAAGCTATCCCGATACTTTCCGCACGGACGAACGGCGCGTGATTCTGAAGGGTGAAGCCTATTTCCGGGTAGCACGCAATGAGGAAAAGCCGTTTTACGTGGAATCGGACGGACAGTTGGTGCGGGTGTACGGAACGGAATTCAATATCCGCTCCTATGAAGAGGATGCTGCTGTCTATACAACCCTCATATCGGGAAGCGTGGCCCTGCAGGCGGCCGGGAACATGAATGCCGAGTTATTCCTTACACCGGGACGTCAGGCCGTGTTTGACAAGAAAGAGGCTTCCGCTTTTGTTCGTTCGGTAGACACGGAGGTGGTGACCGGTTGGCGAAAGGGGCTGTTTGTCTTTGAAGAACAGAATCTGGGACAAATCATGGCGACTTTGGCACGCTGGTATAATTTCGATTATGAATTTACGGACAATGTCCTTAGCGAAACGGTGTTTATGGGAAGTGTACCCCGCTACGGGGATTTTAACGAAGTATTGGAAATTTTGGAAAAGAGCGGTGGATTAAAATTTCGGCTGGAGGGACATACCGTCATTATTTCACACAGATAAATGTGTATTATCTAAAATAAATGATTATGTTAAAAATGAACATCAGGCAGTTGCTTGGAATGGTGGTCTTTTTGACCCTTTTTTCCGGAGCGGCGATGGCTCAGAATCTGAGTGTGAGCTATAAAAACAAACCGTTGGAAGAGGTTCTGGCGGATTTGAAACAGAAGACCAATTACAATTTTGTTTATCAGAAGTGGATTCTGGCAGGCGTCCGGCCCGTCACAGCAAATTTTAACGATATGCCTTTGGCTTCTATCCTCGACCGGGTGCTGTATAACAACGGTCTGGATTATGAGATCGTGAAAGAAAATGTGATTATCCGTCAGGCGGACAAAGAAAATTTCAAAAAAGTGGTCAGCGGTCGGGTGGTCGACAGTCAGAATGTACCCCTGCCGGGAGTGCATGTGCGAGTGAAGGACTCTGGTGTGGGAGTTGCGACGGACGTCAACGGTGGCTACTCTATCTCCGTGGAGGGAAGTCATCCGGTATTGATCTTTTCATTTGTCGGCATGCACGACAAAGAGATACGGATTACCCGCGAAACGCAGAATCCGGTCATGGTGGAAATGCAGGAAAACGCTGCCATCATGGAGGAAGTGATCGTCACCGGTTATCAGAACATCAAGCGCGAGAATGCCACCGGTTCCTACCAGCGCATTTCGGCCAAAGAGATGGACAGCCGTTACACCACCGATATCGTCAGCAATCTGGAAGGTAAGATTCCGGGACTGGTGAGCTACAATAACGGACTGAACGGTGATGGCGAGCAGAGTCTGACGATCCGCGGCGTCGGCTCGTTCCAGGCCAAGACCAATCCGCTGGTGGTGGTTGATGGACTGCCGATAGAGGGCTCCATCGAGACCATCAACCGTTATGACATCGAATCCATCACCGTGCTGAAAGATGCTTCGGCTGCCTCTATCTACGGAGCCCGGGCATCGAACGGGGTGATTGTGATCACCACCAAACGGGCACTGTCGGAAAAGTTATCTGTCGATGTCAGCGCCGACCTGTCGGTCAGTGAGAAGCAAAGTTACGATAATTACAAATGGGCTAACTCCGCCCAGTTGCTGGAACTGGAGAGGTATAACTTTGACTATGTCACCGGGGGAGACGGCTACGATCAGTTGCAAAGCGACTATCAGACCAAGAAAGGGATGCTGAGTCCGGTCACCGTGCTGATGATGGACCGTCATCTCGGGAAAATCGATGCCGCAGCCTATGAGGCACAACTCAATCAGTGGAAACAGAACGACTACCGCAAAGAGTGGCAGGACTTGATGCTCCGCCGTCAGCTGGTGCACCAGTATAATGTAGCCATGCGTACCAGGGGGAAATACCTTAATTCCAGTATCGTTCTCAATTACAAGGGCGACAATACCGGAATGTCCCATCAGAACAATGAGGCGCTGAATCTGGGCTATAAAGGCGATGTGTCACTGGCCAGGTTTCTGAATCTCTCCGTGGGACTGAACCTCATCCGCGAGAATGCCAAGATGCATGCCGACTATTTCGGCTACAAAGGAATGCATGCTTTCGCCCCCTACCTGAGCATGTACAATGAGGACGGTACACCGGCCTCCATGCGGGCGGCTGTGGCATTGGACGAACCCACTCTGGCGGATGCTTCACTCGGACTGAAATCCGAAGCCTACAATCTGCTGGAGGAGGCGAACCGGAATTTCACAAAGTCTAACCGCACCAACCTCCGCTCATTTATCCATGCGACGGTGAACATCCTGCCGGTATTGAACGTCAGCGCACAATACCAGTACGAGGATATAGACTACAAAAGTGAACGCTATCTGGAAAAAGATTCCTACGACATGCGCCACCTGTACAACCTTTTTACCAGCAAGGGGGTGCACTACATTCCGGAAGGTGGAATGCTGAACATCGCGACGGAGAAAGGAGCCTATTACACCTTCCGTACGCAGGGCAACTATACGCAAACCTTCGGCGGGAAGCATGATGTGGAAGCCTTTGCCGGTTTCGAATACCGCCAGACCAAGATGCGGAAGACCTCCTCGTTGCTGCTGGGGTATGACGATCAGACCCAGACGAATCTGACGTCGATGCTGAATTTCGATGCTATCCGGCTACTGACAGAAAGCGATCTCGGCGACGATTATTCTCCTTACGGCTCCAGTCCGGTAGGAGAATATGCTGGCGGCGGATTCAATACCTCGGAAACTTTGCACCGCTTTTATTCGCTTTATTTCACGGGTAATTACACCTACGACAAGCGCTACAGCGCATCGTTCTCTTACCGAGTAGACAAGACCGACCTGTTCGGCGCCGATCCCGAATTCCGCGGGCGTCCGCTGTGGTCCGCCGGACTGAGCTGGAATCTGAACAACGAGGCTTTTATGAAACCGCTGGAATGGCTGGATGTACTGAAGCTGCGTGCCAGCTACGGGCTTACCGGAAACATTGATTCGTCGGTATCTTCCTTCCTCACCGCTGCGATTGGCATCAACGACATCACCGGTCAGAAGAGGGCCTCACTCAACACGCCTCCCAACGATCAGTTGCGCTGGGAAAAGACCGCTTCGTGGAATGCGGGCGTAGATTTCTCCTTCTTCCGTAATCGGTTCAGCGGGTCGCTCGACTGGTATCGCAAATACAGTACGGACCTGCTGTCGATGACCGATCTCGACCCGACGACGGGCTGGAGTTCCCTTACGATCAACAATGGCAAGGTGTTGAATACGGGTTTGGAATTGATGCTCGATGGCGATATCGTTGCGTCCGAAGACCGGCAGTCGCTCGGTGTACATGCCTCGCTGAGTTTTGCATATAACAAAAACGAAGTCAGAAAAGTCGATCACGAAGCAGCGTCCGGCTCTGCGGCTTTGCAGACCCTGCACGAGGGACGGCCGGTCAACTCCCTCTACTCTTTCCGTTTTGCCGGCTACGTGACCGACGAGAACGGGAACCAACAGGTAAGCTGGCGGAAAGCCGACGGCAGTGTGTTGACCACCTGGATTATGATGGAAAGCTTTAAGCCTGAAGACATTGTATTTTCCGGCGGTTTAGACCCGAAATATGTGGGCAGCTTCACCCCGGAGATTACCTGGCAAGGCTTCAGCCTTTCGGCCATGTTCTCTTATTACGGCGGCCATTACATGCGGGCGCGGACGGAGGACTATTCCGGAGGTGGCGGTTATTCGGGATATGCTCATCTGGTAGACCTCGAGGCGGTTCCCGCCAGCTATCTCGACTATTGGCGGAGCGAGGACAAGAATGCCTATATGACCAATGGACGTCCGGCCTTTAACAGGGAAAATAACAGCGGTGCGCTGATGGACCGCACTGTCGTCCCCGCCGACTATCTGAAAGTACGCAACATCGTGCTGGCCTACGATTTCCCGAAAGCGCTCTGTCAGCGACTCCATACGAACGGCATGCGGCTCCGCTTCCAGATGAATAATGTGGCCACGTGGGTGCGTAACGACCTCGGTGTCGATCCTGAAGCCAACGATCCCTATAGCGGCGTCACCCTCGACAAAGCACCGCGCAGCTATACCGTTAGTTTGAATGTCAACTTTTAGTTCTACCTATGATGAAAAAGATATTATTTATAATGATACTTTTGGCGGTCCTGACATCCTGTGAGGATAAGCTCGACATTACGCCCAAGGGCCAGACCGTACTGAATACGGTGGCTGACCTCGAATCCCTGCTTAACCAGGAATACAACATCGGCACCCCGTCCAGCGACTTGGGGGTGATCTGCAACGAGAGCTATGGTCTGTTTGGCAACGTCAACAATACGTTGTCGAACAGCAACACCCTCGCATATGCTCATCTGACCTACGACCCGAAAGTCGACCGGAAAAATTTGACCACAAAGGACGAACTGTACAACGCGCTGTACAGATATATCAATTACATGAACGTTGTCCTCAACAAGATTGGCGATGCCGAGGGCGACGAATCGCGGAAAGGCCAGATCACAGCCGAAGCGCATATTATGCGGGCTTATCTGCACTGGCTGGCTGTCAATATCTATGCCCGTCAATACGATGAGGCGACAGCTGCCGGAACGGGCGGAATTGCATACGTGACGGATATTGATGTGACGGCTCAGAAAACCAAACGGCCGCTGGACGAGGTCTACCGCCTGCTGCTCGAAGACTGTGCCGAGGAATACATCGCAGCTTTGCCCGATGTGGCTCCCGATGTGGTGCGTGCCGGAAAAGCCTGGGGGTATGCCGTCCGCGCCAAAGTGCTGATGCAGATGAAACATTATGACGAAGCATTGCCTTATGCTCTGAAATCCATCGAATACAATGGAACGATCGAAGACCGTGCGGCCGTAAATGGAGCCAGCGACTGGAACCTGCCGAAATTCAGCCCCAATAACCTCATCTATATCGGCGGAATGGTGGCGCCCACCGGGGAGATTCTTTCCCGGGAAACCACCGGACTCTTTGAAACAGGCGATTACATCAAGGATTATAGCAATACCGCTGCCGGTGGGGGGTGGGACGATGAAGAAGAATGGGGCGACGAAGAAGAATGGGACGAATATGTTCTGGAGGATGAAGAGGGTGAGGACGGTGAATTCAATGCTGACGTTTCTTTATGGAGTTCCATGATGGGCGAGATGATGAGCGGCGTACCCGGCAGTGTGTACTACAGCGGCTGGAGCGCTTTCGTGAATATGTACGGCATCACCTCCGAGCGGATGTACTACACGGCAGCTGAATGTTATCTCCGCACCGGACAGACCGACAAAGGACTGGCTCTGGTAGATCAGGTGCGCCGGAACCGGATCCATCCGGATGATTTCACGGCATTTTCAGGCTCGGTGTCTACGGAAGAAGATGCGATGGCTTTGCTACAACGCGCCAAATGGATTGAATGCATCTCCTCGTACGAGAATTTCTTCGATTGCAAACGCTGGAATTCGGAGGAAAAGTACAAGCGGACCATTACCCGTGAGTTACCGGGTATCGGCACGTACACCCTCGCGCCGGATTCGCCGCTGTGGGTATTCCCCTTTCCGGCAGATGCCGTGCGGTATAACCCCACTTTGACGCAGAATTATTGATACATCGTTTTTTAAACTATAAATGAAATATTTGTGAAAATGATTGTGATTAAATTAACACTTATCCTGTGCAGTGCCATCTTTTGGATGGGCTGCACGGGAAATTCCGGTGAATATGTATTGACCGGACAATTGAAAAATTGCAAGACCGGTTATGCCATAGTCGACAAGGATACGGTGACTGTTGCTGCTGACGGAACTTTCCGCTATGCCAAACGTCTGGATGAACCCGCTATGTCTTTTGTAATGGTGGAAGAACCGGCCTTCTTCTATTCTTTGATTTTGGTGAACGGAACAGAGAACCGGTTGGAGGCGGATTTAGAGGTGATCGGTAGCGCTAAAATGAAAGGAGACCTGAAAGAGGAGTATGTGGTGCATGAGGAATTGAGCCGGCAATTGCAGGAACTCGATGAGCGGGAATTTGCGTCGTTTGCTGAAAGCGAGACTGCCCACAAAGCTTTTCTCAAGGTATTGGAGGAAAAGTTGGCAAAAGTGAAAAATACCGGCTATCGTCATTTAGAGGAAAAAGAGCTGAAATTTTTCGTTTTTTTACACTGTCTGACGTGGGGAGAGCGCTTGCGGGACAAAGGACTTCCGGTTTCTTCCGATGCGGATTACAATCGTTTCATGCAGTCGTGTGACGTAGACCATGAGAAATATATGAATAACGGACTGATGGATTATTATTTCAGATGGTGCAGGCTTTTCCATACGGAAACCGGCGGTAAGGAACCTTACCTGTATGCACTCTCTATGGTGGAAAAGAAAATTGCCGACCCGAATCTTCGCGAGCGGGTTTATTTTATGATATTGAATGATTTTCTGGCCGGGACCGATGAGCATGGCGAAGCGGAGAAGGTATATGCTCAGGGTTGTGCATTGTTGACCGATGCCCGGCATAAAGAGATGCTGGAAACGAAGTACGAATTGTTCCGGAAATTGCGTCCTGGTGCTGATGCCGTGGAGTGTGAACTGGAGGACATCGCCGGAAATGTCTCTCAGTTTTCGGATCTGCGCGGGAAAGCGGTTTATTTAGACGTGTGGGCGACGTGGTGCGGTCCCTGCTGCGAGGAGATTCCATACATGGAAAAGCTGGCAAAGCATTTCCGGAACGATCCCCGCATAGAGATTGTCAGTATTTCTGTGGATGCTAACCGCAAGGCGTGGGAAGCGAAGCTGAAAAAGGATAAGCCGGAATGGAAGCAGTTCCTGCAAAAGGATTTTTGCGATTTGTACAACGTCAACGGTATTCCCCGTTTTATGCTGTTCGACAAGCAGGGGAAGATTATCACGGTGGATGCTCCGCGTCCGTCCGATCCGGAGATTACCGGTTTTATTGAAAGTCATTTGAAGTGATTCGTGTTTTCCCCTTTTAACAGCATGTGTTACTTCCTATTTTACATGCAACGTAGGTTTGTGTGTGTCATAATCTCGTTGGATTAATATATTGTTCATCAGTTTATTATGTGAAGTGATGAAATTTTTCTTGAAAAAAGTTCTGAAAATATTTGTATATAAGTAGAAAGTCTTTACCTTTGCAGCCGCTTTCAAAAGGAAGTATACGTTCTGAAACAGATTGACGGGTGTATTTATTCATTTTTCGGAGGATAGACAGTAGAGGTTTTTTCTTTTACGGTGATTCTT